>CADCWJ010000333.1 GCA_902806365.1 uncultured Thermomicrobiales bacterium | reverse complement strand
GTAAGTGAGGTTCGGCGCGGTGCCGGAAAGGGTGCCATTCGACGGCACATCAACGAGCACGTAGGTGATCACGTCGCCGTCAGGATCGGTCCCTGTCAGGACGATCGGCTTCGCTTGATCCTGCCTGGTTGCGATTGTCTGTGCATTTGCAACGGGAACGTCGTTCAGCGCTGAAACCGTGACGCTGACCGTCGCGGGCAGCGAATCGATGACGCCGTCATGGACCTTAAAGCTGAAGCTGTCCGCACCCGCGAAGTTCGTGTTCGGGCGGTAGGTGATGGATGCGCCGCTGCCGAGGAGGCGACCGTTGGCCGGGTTGCTCGTGATGATGTAGGTGAGCGGATCGCCGTCGGCATCAGCGCCCGTGAGCGTCACGATGCGTGGAGCATCTTCGTCTGTGGTGATCGACTGTTCGGCAGCGATCGGCCTGCGATTCACTTTGTTGACCGTGATGCTGACAGTCGCGAGCGCGGAATCTGCGGTGCCGTCGTTCGTCAGGAAGGTGAAGCTGTCGGGTCCGTGGTAGTTCTCCGCCGGCACGTAGACGAAGTCGGGTGCAGTGCCCGTGAGCGCGCCGTGTCCAGGCTGCGTCGCGATCGCAAACGTCAACGCATCGCGATCGACATCGCCGCCAGCGAGCGTGATTGCTTTTGAGGTATTTTGGTCTGTGGTGACGGCCTGCGTTGCTGCGGATGGGGCATCGTTCACGGCGATGATCGCGACCTGAACGACCGCTGGCGCCGAGTCGACCCTGCCGTCGTATACTTTGAAGGCGAACCGATCCGAGCCGTAGTAATCGGCGGCCGGCGTATACGTCAGGTTCGGGAGCGTGCCGGAGACAGCGCCGTGTTCCGGCGGGAGCGTGATCGTGTAGGTGACGGCGTCGCCGTCGCCATCGGTGGCCCCGAGCACCAGATCGAGGGCAGTATCTTCGGTCGTCGAGACACTCTGCCCGTGCGCGATGGGCGCGTCGTTCAGCGGCCGAACGGTGATCTGGACCTGCGCGGGCAGCGAGTCAGTCGTGCCGTCATGCGCCGCGAAGACAAAGCGGTCGGGGCCGTCGTAATTTGGCGCAGGCGTGTAGACGAGCTGCGGCGGCGTTCCGGTGAGCGTGCCGTGCTCGGGACCGCTTTTGATCGAGTATGTGAGCGCATCGGCATCGACGTCGCTGCCGGAAAGCGTGACCTGCAGGGGCAGTTCTTCGTCCGTCGTGACGGTTTGTGGCACGACCTCCGGCAGGTCATTCACTGGCTGGACGGTGATCGCGACGGTCGCGGTATTCGAGGCGACGGTGCCGTCGTTCGCCTGGAACATGAAGGTGTCGGGGCCATTGTAGTTGGCCGCTGGC
>CADCWJ010000332.1 GCA_902806365.1 uncultured Thermomicrobiales bacterium | reverse complement strand
TGATGTGGTGACGCTCGGCGTCGTAGAGATCGTCATTGACCCCGATGACCATGGTGAAATCCTCACCTTTCGCCGGGGCCGAGATGATGACCTTCTTCGCGCCGGCGGTAATGTGGCCCTGCGCATGGTCGGCGTCGGTGAACCGCCCGGTGGACTCGATCACGAGGTCCACTGACTCGGCTGCCCAGGGCAGATCACCAGGTTCCCGCTCCGCCAGCACCTTCACGACCCGACCGTCCACCGAGATCCCGTCGGCGGTTGCCTCGATGTCGGCGTCGAACTGGCCGAACGTGGAGTCGTAGGTCAAGAGGTGAGCCAGAGCGTCCGGCGCAGTGAGGTCATTGACGGCGACCACCTCGAAGAGGTCCTGGAACCCGCCCTGGTGGATGGCCTTATAGACCTGGCGACCGATCCGGCCGAACCCGTTGATCCCGACGCGGTAGGTCATGTCTGAGCGCTCCTTCCCGGACTCGGACCGGGAATATGGGATGAACGGATAGATGACTCGAATCTGATCCCGACGTGGTTGCGCGGGCGTCGCCCACCGGTATGGTCCGACGGGAGTGTAGCGATCTTGCCGAGGTCGCGCGATGGGGAACGGGAGCAGAAGAGGGCGCGGTGTGCCGCAGTGACCGGAACTTCTCTCCGCCGCCGGTCAAACCGCGTGCCGCGTCAAGCGACCTGTTCGAGCAGTGCGCGGCGGACCGGGCGGGCCACACGCTCCGAGACGGGCAGGCGAGCGATATCGACGAGCGCGGCGGCAAGTTTATCGGGATCGTGGCGGAGGGGGTTCGCGTCGTTGACCACGTCGCGCTGGATCACCTGGACACCCGGGTCGACCCGGTCCACTCCGGCCGGCGTCACGGGATCCACCTGCCACTCGGGCTTGATCGATGTGGCGGGGCGTTGGTTATCGTTCACCAGCGCATAGTGGACCGTGCCCTGACCCAGATGATCGACGATGGTCTGGATATGGTCGGCGGCACCGAAGTGGTCGGTCTCGCCCGGCTGGGTGGCGACGTTGCAGACGTAGACCACCTTCCCGAGCGTCCAGCGGATCGCCTCCGAGACGCCGGCCACCATCAGATTCGGCAACACGCTGGTATAGAGACTCCCAGGTCCCAGGACGACCAGATCGGCGTTCAGGATGGCGCTGAGGGCAGGTTCGTACCCCGCCGGGTGTTCGGGTTCTAGGAAGACCCGTTTGATCGGGGCACTCTTGTGGGAGATTGTCGACTCGCCGCGGACCACGCTCCCATCGACCAACTCACCGCAGAGGGTGACGTTCTCCAGTGTCGACGGGAGGACGCGACCACGGACGGCCAATACCCGGGCCGATTCAATGACCGCCTGCTCGAAGCTTCCGGTGACCTGAGTCAGGGCGGTGATGAAGAGGTTACCGAACGAGTGCCCCTCGAGCTGGGAGCTCTGCTGATCAAATCGGTACTGGAACAGCTTGCCGATCGTGGACTCGGCGTCAGCCAGGGCCACGATGCAGTTGCGGATGTCGCCGGGCGCCGGCATGTTGAACTCTTCCCGGATCCTGCCGGTGCTGCCGCCATCGTCGGCGACGGTGACGATCGCGGTGATATTGAGATCACAGTGCTTGAGACCCCGGAGTAAGGTCGAGAGACCGGTGCCCCCGCCGATGGTCACCACGTTGAACTCCGGCCGGGGCTCGCCGAAGCGGTGCTCAGCGACAATCTGGGCGAGGGCTTGTCCCCGTGCCGACCGTTCCATCAAGGGCCCGAGCAGCGATCGACTCAACCCCTGGAAGGCAACGGTCAACAGCACCGCGCCACCTACCAAGATCGACAGCTCACGAAACGGGTGGGGGATGAACTGCAGGGTCAGCACCCAGACCAAGTCGCTGGCGGGCTCCGGGAAATCGACATTCCGATAGATCCACGCCAGACTCATGGCGACGGCCAAGCTGACCAGAACCAGACTGACGACCAGGAGGGCGATCCACCGCTTGACGACCATTCCTGGCCGGAGCCAGGTCCTCCACATTCCCTGCTGCATGGTGTTTCTCCACGGCCACGCGAAGTCCGGCTCGGACCTCGGGGGTCGGGACGGGTTCCGATTTT
>CADCWJ010000331.1 GCA_902806365.1 uncultured Thermomicrobiales bacterium | reverse complement strand
TTCAACGGGCACCGAGCTCCGCGGATGTCATGGCTTGCCCCAAAGACGGAGGAGGATACGCTACGTGTCGGACATGTACACCCCAAAGGCGAGCGACAGATTCACCTTCGGCCTCTGGACGGTAGGCAATATCGGACGAGACCCATTCGGGGATCCCGTTCGAAACCCGATAGACCCTGTCTACAGCGTGCACAAGCTGGCCGAACTCGGCGCATGGGGCGTCAGTCTCCACGACGACGATCTGGTGCCCTTCGACGCCACGCCGCAGGAGCGGGATGGCATCGTCCGCGAGTTCAGGAAAGCGCTCGACGAAACCGGCCTGGTCGTGCCAATGGCAACCACCAACCTGTTTCACCACCCCATCTTCAAGGACGGGGCGTTCACGTCCTCAGACAAGGAAGTACGTGCGTTCGCGCTCCGGAAGACCATGGCGGCGATCGATCTCGGCGTCGAGGTTGGGGTGTCGACCTACGTCTTCTGGGGAGGACGCGAAGGGGCCGAGACCGACGCGTACCGAAACCCGGCGGACGCGGTGAAATGGTTCCGCGAGGCGATCAACTATCTCTCCGAGTACGTCCTGGACCAGGGATACGGCATCCGGTTTGCCCTTGAGCCGAAGCCGAACGAGCCGCGAGGCGATCTGTACCTTCCGACGGTAGGCCATGCCCTCCACTTCATCTCCACGCTCGATCACCCCGACATGGTGGGCGTCAACCCGGAGTTAGCCCACGAGACGATGGCGGGCCTGAACTTCGTCCATGCCGTGGCGCAGGCGCTGGAAGCAGGCAAGCTGTTTCACATCGATCTCAACGATCAACAGCCGGGTCGCTATGACCAGGATTTCCGGTTCGCGTCGGAGAACCCGAAACGGGCGTTTTTCCTCATCAAGCTGCTGGAGGACAGTGGCTACGATGGTCCCCTCCACTTCGATGCCCACCCCTATCGCACGGAGGACGAGGAGGGCGTATGGGCCTTCGCGCGGGGCTGCATGCGGTCTTACCTGGTGCTCAAGGAGAAGGTACGGCGCTTCCATGCCGATCCCGAGATCACGGCGCTGCTAGCGGAGTTGCGGGAACGGGACAATGCGTACGGAGGGCCGGAGGCGAGTGCCGGCTACACAAGCGACGGCGCGGCCGCACTCCGGCAGCAAACGTTCGATATTGAGGACATGGCGCAACGCGGCCGGCGATATGAAGAGCTGGACCAGCTCGTGATGGAACTGCTGCTTGGCGCTCGCTAGGGCACGCGCAGGGGGACCAGGTGCTTGGGTCGCTCGTTGCCTTGCACCCCGAGTGCGATGTCTCGTCCCCATGCATGGAGTGAGGAGCCGGGAACAGGCTGTCCAGACCGCGATGCCACCGGCCGATTGCCTGAATGGAGGCACGAGGCGCACATGCCCATGTCGGTGATGCATTCAGGGACGATTCATCGGCGGGAGATTGCGTGTCGAATGCCCTTCCGATCCGGCTGAGCTGGCTGACCTGGCACCCAGCCCGGTTGCAGAATCAGAAGGCGCTGGCGTCTCACGACGTTCGAACAGAGGAAACCGTATGACCCACCCTGTGGTTCTGGGGATTGACTCGAGCACCCAGTCAACAAAAGTCCTCGCCGTGGATGTCGAGACTGGTGAGGTGGTCGGCACGGGCCGGGCACCGCACAGCGGGGGAGATATCCAGTCGCCCGACGAGTGGTGGCATGCGCTTCGGTTGGCTATCCGGCAGATTACGGATGACGGTGGCGTCGACGTCAAGGGGATGTCGGCGGCCGGTCAGCAACACGGATGCGTGCTGATCGATGCCCGAGGCGAGGTCGTCCGTCCCGCACCTCTCTGGAACAACGTTGCGTCGGCACCGGATGCCGAGCGCCTCAATGCACTGTCGGATTTTGCGGCGGAAGTCGGTACCCGCCTGGTTGCCTCAATAACGATTACCAAACTGGCGCATATCGCGCGGACCGCTCCCGATGATCTGGCACGGGCGACGGCCGTCGGGCTACCGCACGACTGGCTGAACTTTCGGCTCACGGGACAACTGACAACGGACCGTGGTGACGCCTCTGGTACCGGCTGGTGGTCTTCACGAGACGGCGCCTATCGACGTGACATCCTTGCCCTTGCCGTGGGCGACGCTGATGCGGAACGCCTCGAACTGCCGATCGTTCGCGAACCGGAAGAGCCGGCCGGGTCACTTTCCAAAGTGGCGGCGGAAGAACTGGGCCTGCCAGCCGGCATCCCGGTCGGACCGGGAACCGGTGACAACATGGCGGCCGCGCTCGGGGTAGGAGCGAAGCCGGGGGAAATCATTATCAGCCTGGGAACGAGCGGAACTGCCTTTGCCGTGAGCGAGACGCCGACGGCCGATTCCAGCGGCGAGGTCGCAGGGTTCGCCGATGCCACAGGACGCTTCCTTCCGTTGGCTTGCATGCTCAATTGCACGCGGGTGGTCGACACAATGGCCCAACTCCTGGGTCTGGAACGCGATGTGGCGCTCTCCAAAGCCGGCGGGATGGTGCCGGGCGCTGGTGGTCTTGTCATGCTCCCTTATCTCAGCGGGGAAAGAACACCGAACCTGCCCCATGCCACCGGCGTGCTGGAAGGGCTGACCGAGCGGACTGCCACGCCCGATACCATGCTCCGGGCAGCGCTCGATGGCGTCGCCGCTGGTCTGGCGTATTGCGTCGATGCGCTGTCGCGACTTGGGATTACAGCACCCGGCATCACGCTGGTGGGTGGCGGCGCGATGCATCCTGTCTGGCAACAGGCTGTCGCCGATGCAACCGGTCTGCCAGTTACGGTTCGTTCCGGAATGGAACATGCGGCCCGCGGTGCCGCAGTCCAGATCGCGGCGATTGCCTGCGACGAAACGATCACCGACGTTGCGGAACGCTGGAGGCCTCCGGTGGTGGCCGAAATCGCGCCGCGTCCCGGGATGCGGGATGCTTTCGCACTCCAAGCAAGGCAGCACATGATTCAGCAATTGGCACATACAGGCTCATGACCACGGTCTCCGCCATTGCGACGCTCCCTGGCCAGCCAGACTCGCTCCGTCGCACGACAATCGAGGTACCGGAACCCGACCCGCACCAGATCGCGATCCGCGTGATCCGGGTCGGCGTCTGCGGCACCGATCGCGAGATCATGCAGGGCGACATCGGGCACGCGCCGGAAGGGATGACGGAGCTGGTCATTGGCCATGAGGTCATCGGTCGCGTCGATGCCGTCGGCGAGGCTGTGACATCGCTGAGCCCTGGCGATCTGGTCACCGTTTCGGTGCGTCGGCCGGACGGGTGTCCTGCCTGCCAGGCGGGTGAACCCGACATGTGCCTGTGGCTCGACTATACGGAGCGCGGCATCGCCGGAGCACATGGGTTCATGGCGGAACGGATCGTCGAGCACGAGTCCTACGTGATCAGGATTCCGGACGAACTGGAGGAGATCGGCGTCCTCACCGAGCCACTGAGCGTTGTCGAGAAGACGATTCGGCAAGCCGAACTGATCCAGCAACGGCTCAAATACTGGAACCTGGAAACGGCCCTGGTAATGGGCGCGGGACCGATCGGCATCCTGGGAACCCTGATTCTGCGCAGCAAGGGCGTCACGGTCTACACGGTCGCCCGCACGCCCGCGCCGAATCCGGCAGCGTCAATCGTCGAGGCAGCCGGTGCTACCTACATCTCCACCAGGGAGGAGACGGTCGCCGACCTTGGGAAGCGAATCGGCGCGATTGATCTCATTATCGAATCCACTGGATCCAGCAGCGTCGTTTTCGAAAGCATGCAACTGCTGGGCAACAATGGCGTGCTCGTATTGCTCAGCATCACGGCTCACCACAAAGCCCTCACCGTGCCGGCGGACGACATCAACACGTCACTCGTGGTCGGCAACAAGGTTGTCGTTGGCTGCGTCAACGCGAACACCGTGGATTTCATCAACGCCGTCGACCGCCTTCGCATGTTTGAAAACCTCTGGCCGGGATTGACGGGACGAATGATCACGCATCGCCTGTCAACGGAGGACGACCTAACGGCGATCGAGCACAAGCCCGAGGGCGTGATCAAGATGGTTGTCGAGTTCAGCAGCGCTTCGGGCAGCGGGTCGAGCAGCGCTTCGGGCAGCGCGTCAGGTGACGACGGGTCCTGAAGTTCAGGACCCGTCACCGGCCATCGAGAACTGCCGGTTGTGTTCGACAACGGCATCCGCGAGATCGGTCAGTGACCCCACACGAAGTGCAGCGTAGTCGCCGCCATGGTGACGCCCGTAACGATCGATCAGCGCCGCCGCCATGCCGATCCCCTGCGCTCCGGTCACATCCGACAGCGCCTGATCCCCGACGTGGATCGCGTCTTCCGGCGGTATCCCCAGTGGATCGAGCGCAGCAAAAAACGTGCGC
>CADCWJ010000330.1 GCA_902806365.1 uncultured Thermomicrobiales bacterium | reverse complement strand
GATCCGACGTTGTAATAGAAGATCAGGCTCGCCGAGCGCACACCGGACATCGGACCGGTGACGACGCGAACGCCATTCGGCAGGGTGGTCTTCTCGTAGAGTGGGGCGGTCGCCGCCCCTGGATCTCCACCGATGGCTGGCGCGATACCCGCAAAAGCGCGTGAGCGCTGATGGGGAAGCAACAGGTCGGTGCGGGCGTGAATGTTGAGGACGGCATCGAGTGCGAGTGAATTGGCGGGTGTGGCGCGACGGACCGAACGGGAGCGATAGGACAAGGGTCACCTCTTCATTCCGCGAGAATTCGCAGTATGCGCAAGATTACATAGGTTTCTCGAATCCCGCTAGCAGGGCCGCTCGCCGTCCGGGCAGGGTTGTCCCCAACTCGTTTCCACATCTGCCTTCGCCCGCACCTGAATGAGCGGGGAACGGCGGTCCGGAACCCGGCGATTTGGTAACGGCGGCGTGGGTGGCCGTGAAAGGCGGCCACACAGGGTCGCCGCCATGACCGCATCGGGAAGAAGCGGCGCGTCGTTGATCACCCCGCCGTTCGCACCGCCTCCAGCAGCATAGCGAGTGACCGCTCGCTGGCCGCATCGATCACCGCCTCGCGATCGCCCGTGAAGTGATGTTTCTCGACGATCGTCCCCCCGGCGTGGGCGAGCGCGATGTAGACCAGCCCGACCGGCTTGCGGGCTGTCCCCCCGGCCGGTCCGGCAATACCGGTGGTGGAAACGGCCAGATCGGTCCCCAGAAGATCACGCACGCCCTCGGCCATTGCCCGGGCACACGGCTCGCTGACCGCGCCGGCATCGGCGATGATGCTCCCCGGCACGCCGAGGAGGCCTGTTTTGACGTCATTGGAATAGGCGACCACGCCGCCGGTGAAGTACGCCGAGCTGCCGCCGATCCGCGTGATCCGGCGGGCGATGTCGCCACCGGTGCAAGACTCGGCGGTCGCGATCGTGAACGACGCTCCGCCAAGCGACGCCGCGTTGATCCGTGCTTCGAGCGATGGATCGAGGGGTAAAGATGCCATGATGGGATGACCTTCGGGTGGCAATCCGGAATGTCCGATCGGCGAGTCTAGCACGGAGCCCGTCGGACCTCCGCCGGTCTGAACCCAACCACACCCGACATGCCTCGCAACGCTTCGGCCCCGCGCTCGTCGCTTCATGAGGACCATCCGCGTGACACCAGATCAGCACCTGCCCGTGATCGAGTTCCGGCCACTGTCGCGCGCCGATCTTTCCGCCATGCTCCGGTGGCTCTCCGATCCGGATGTGAGCAGATGGTACGGCGAAGGAGAGCTCTCGCTCGCGAGCCTCGAGCGCCATTACGGGCCGCGCATCGACGGCATGGACCCGGTCGACCGGTACATCATCCGAATCGAGGGGCGTGATGCCGGCTACATCCAGGCATACGTGATCGATGATGAGCCGGAGTATGCACGGCAACTGGACGTGGAGCAGGGCGCCGTCGGCATGGACCTGTTCATCGGCGACAGCGCGATCCGTGGGCGCGGCTGGGGCGTGCCGGTGCTGCGGGCGTTCGTCGAGCGGATCGTCTTTGGAATGATGGGGGCGCCGATCGCGACCATCGCCCCGGACCCCGCCAACGAGCGCGCGATCCATGTCTATGCCAAGGCCGGCTTCCAGTGGCGGAAGACCGTGCCGATCATCGACGAAGGATCGCCCCACAACACCGGTGACGAGTACGTGATGACGATGACCCCCACCGAACTTGCCTGCTGTTCCGGCATGCGGCCGCGACGCGAACACCCACCGGACTGAGGAGGGTCAGACCGGTGGGTGTTCGTGAGCAGGAACATGGAGTTGTCGGTGGGTGATTAGCTGGTTCCAAGCCGCGGCGTAGAGGCCGGTGCGGCGGCGCGTTCGTCTGCGTCCGCGCCGGAGATAACCTGGCCGGCGTGGATCAGGTGAGTGCCGAGCCACTCGCGAACCCGGGATGGGCGTCGAGTCTCCCTGGGATTGCGGGTGCTCACGGCTTTCTCCCGGTCTGCCAACCGGCGTTCCAGGGCGTAGCCGAGACTGATGCCGGCGATCCCGGAAGCAAGAGTGTCGTACGCGGACGGTGTGGACCCTGATGTGCGTGCTGGACGGATGGTGTAGTGAGCGGTCATCGTTGCCTCCTCGGTGCTGAGCGCTTCCGGTCATGAACCCATCATGCCGGGGGGCAGCCGCACGCACATCGGAGGAGATGCGTATTCGCACTGGAAAGGCGGCGTACGCAGGATTACGTATTCCTTGAGGAGATGATGTGCTGGCGGTTCTCCAGTGCGATCGCCTCCGCCCGGGTTGTCACCCCGAGCTTGGCATAGAGGCGGCTGAGGTGCGTCGTCACGGTCCGCTGGCTGATGAAGAGTTCTTCGGCGATCGCCGCGTTGGACTTTCCGGTGACCAGCAGGGCCAGCACTTCGCGCTCGCGCGGCGTCAGGTCAAACGGCGATCCTGCCTCACGGTCCGGGGCTCCTGTCGCCCCGCGCATCCGGGCGACGTCCAGCGCCAGCGCGATCATCGCCGGGACCGTCAGGCGCGCGCCGATCGCCGTCTCCCGTGAGAATTCGCCGTCGCCCAGCATTGCGCGCAG
>CADCWJ010000329.1 GCA_902806365.1 uncultured Thermomicrobiales bacterium | reverse complement strand
TTGTGGCCGGGGATATGGACCACGGCGAAGAGATCGCCGCCGAGCCCGCACATCTCCGGCATCACGACGGCGGCGACGAGCCCGGCGGCGACGGCGGCGTCGATCGCGTTGCCGCCCTCGCGCAGCACATGAAGACCCGCTTCGGCCGTGAGGGGGTGCGCCGCCGCGATCATCCCGCGCTCGCCGTAGGTTGGGTACGCGCGACGACGTGACCAGGGTTGCGCGGTGTCAGATGTCGTCGGGAAAGGGAATCCGATCATTGGGGTAGCTCCTGGGTCCCGGCTGCGTGACGGAGGATGACGTTCTTCCAGGGACGATCCTCGTGCCTCGTCGATGATCGTAACCGAACGCGGAAACTTGTCGATCCCAAGGAGGTGATGCACCTGCGCCGGAGTGAGCGCCGGTCCGCGTGCTAGGCTTCGGGCAAACGGAGGTTTGCCCCTTAATGTCTCGTCTCCCCGATCCGGCTCTCCCGCTCGACCCACCCACGTCCGATGATCGCGCTATTGCCCTCGAGTTCCGGAACGTGAGGAAAACGTACGGCTCGATCGCCGCGCTCAACAGCCTGTCACTGACGGTCGAGCGGGGCACGATTCACGGATTCCTCGGCCCGAACGGAGCGGGGAAGACGACTGCGATCCGAATCCTGATGGGGTTCCTGAAGGCGTCGGCGGGCACCTGCCGGCTCCTTGGCCTTGACCCGTGGCGGGAAGGCGTGGAGGCGCGGCGGCAGGTCGGCTACCTCGTTACCGCGGATGCCCTGTATCCCGACATGAGCGGAAACGATCAGCTCGCGTACGCGGCGGAAATCTCCGGCGGCGATCCGGTCTTGCGCGGTCGAGTGCTCGACGCCCTGGAGCTAGGCACCGATGCGTTGGGCCGCCGGCTCGGAACGTACTCCAAGGGAATGCGCCAGAAGCTGGCGATCGCCGCCGCGATGCAACACGACCCCGAGTTGCTGGTGCTCGACGAGCCATCCGACGGGCTCGATCCGCTCGTGCAGCAACGGCTGGAGGGACTGCTGCGGGAGCGGCAGGCGGCGGGCCGAACCGTGTTCATGTCGTCGCATGACCTTGCCGAGGTCGAGCGCATCTGCCAGCGCGTCGCCGTGATCCGGAACGGAACACTGGTCGCGGACGGCTCGACGCGCGACCTCAGCCGCCAGTATCAGCGGACCGCCATGATCGGGTTTCGTGGCGCGGTTCCGGACCGCATCCAGGAGGCGGGCGATGTCGTCTCGATCGACCGTGACCGTGCCACTGTCGAGATCCGTATTGCCGATGACATCAACACGCTGATTCGATGGCTCGCGCAGGTCGAGATCGAGTCGTTGACGATCCGCGAGCCACAGCTTCAGGACGTCTTCTTCAGCTACTACGGAACCGCCGGGGATGTGCCGCACTCCGACCCTGTTCCCACCGGTGCCAGCCAACAATGACCATGCTTCGGATCTCAGGACGCCTAATCCGGCGGGGACTGGGCGGCACGCTGATGCTGCTGTTCGGGATCGCGCTGTTCGAGCTGATCAACCCGGTGATCGGGACGTCGATCGGCGGCACCGACGCGGTTCAGGACCTGTTCGACCAGCTTCCGCCGGGAATGCGCGCGGTCTCCCAGGTCAGTCCCGACTTCTTCATCGAAGCCGGGTTTGCCGGCTTCGTCGC
>CADCWJ010000328.1 GCA_902806365.1 uncultured Thermomicrobiales bacterium | reverse complement strand
CGGGCAGAAAGCGCCTCACCGGGGCGGGACCGCCGTGCAGGTGCACGTGCGAGTAAAAGAATTCCTCCCCCGGGATCTCCACGTCGTGGAGCACGCCGACGAACCCGACGTGACCGCCTGCCCGCGTGGAGCGGATGGCCTGCATCATCGACTCATGCGTGCCGACGGCCTCGACGACCGAGTGCGCGCCGAGCCCGCCAGTGAGCTCCTTGATTCGCGCCGCGCCCTCCTCGCCGCGCTCGGTCACGATCTCGGTCGCGCCGAACTGCCGGGCGAGCCGCTGCCGAGGCTCGTGGCGGCTCATCGCGATGATCCTATCGGCGCCGAGCTGCTTGGCGGCGAGCACCGCGAGCAGGCCCACGGCGCCGTCGCCGACGACCGCCACCGTCTTGCCCGGGCCGGCCTCGGCCGCCACGGCCCCAAACCAGCCGGTGCCGAGCACGTCGGAGGCCGCGAGCAGGCTCGGGATCAGATCGTCAGAGGGCATCTCCGGAGTGGCGACCAGGGTGCCGTCGGCCAGCGGGATGCGGGCGTACTCGGCCTGTGCGCCGGTGGGGGCGCCGGGCTGCCGGTCGATGCAGGACGACTGGTAGCCGGACCGGCAGATCTCGCAGGTGTTGTCCGAGGCGAAGAACGAGCCGACGACGAACTGGCCCGGTTTGATCAGACGGACCGCGCTGCCGACCTCCTCGACGATGCCTACGTATTCGTGGCCCATCGGCGTCGGCTCCCTCACCGGGTCGGCGCCGCGGTAGGGCCACAGGTCCGAGCCGCACACGCAGGTGACCGGCAGTCGGATGATGGCGTCGGTCGGTTCGATGATCGTCGGGTCGGGGCGCTCCTCGAAGCGCACGTCCCGAGGGCCGTACAGCACTGTTCCTCGCATGATCTTTCTCCTTCCACTATCAATGACATGGTCGCGTCTTCACTGGACGCTGCCGTCTGCCGACCTTTCTCGTTTCGGAGACAACGGCTTTGGGCCTGCCGTGTTCTCGAACAACGATCGCTCTCATTGCGATTTCCCTCTCGTGATGTGGCTGTTGCGGCCCAGGAATACTGCGTAGGGTTCTTCACCGCCGCCTCACGCAGATCTACTTCCGTCGCCCTTCACGCCAGCTCATCCCCGCGAGGAGTGCCGACGCACAGAGCGCCACCGCGCTGACCACGAAGGTGCTCCGATAGCCGCTCGTGTCGTAGATCAAGCCGCCCGCTGCGGCCCCAAAGGCGATAGCCAGTTGAATCACGGCAACCATAAGCCCACCACCGGCTTCGGCGTCATCCGGGAGCACCTTGCTCAGCCACGTCCACCATCCAACCGGCGCCGCCGTAGCGATCAGGCCCCATCCCGCGAGCAGGATGGCGACGATGTTGGGAGCGGCGCCGGTCACCGTGAGGACGATAGCAATGGCTGCCATTGCGAGTGGCATGGCGATCAACATACTGGAGAGCCGCGTCCGAAGGATTGTGCCGATCAGGGAGGTGCCGAGCATCCCAGCGCCGCCCATCAGCAGCAGGATCAGCGAGAGCGTCGAAACGTCAACCCGTGTGACCGTCTCCAGAAACGGGCGCAGGTATGTGTAGAGGGTGAATTGCCCCAGGAAAAAGAGGGTGACGGCAAGCATCCCCAGGGGAACGTGACGCCGGCCAAGGACCCGGAAGACCGTACCGCTGTGTGAACCGCGTTCGGATGGCATCGATGGAAGACTTACGAACAGCCAGGCGGAGGTCAAGGCCGCAAGCGGAACCACGCAAAAGAAGGCGTTTCGCCACCCGATGTACTGGCCAAGGAAGCTACCCACCGGGGCGGCAATGGTGGTCGCCAGGGCATTTCCACCGTTCAACATCCCCAGCGCACGCGGAACGTCCGCTTGGGGAACGAGGCGCATGACGGTGGCTGCCGACATCGACCAGAAGCCGCCGATGACGACCCCGATGAGCGCACGTCCGACCATGAAGACGCTCGCGTTCGGCGCGAACGCCACCAGGATGCCCGACACGATCATCAGCACGTTCAACCACAACAGCACGCGGCGGCGATCAACCCCGCGCGTCGCCGATGAGATGCCAAGGCTTGTCAGGACGGCGAAGATGCCTGAGATGGCGATCGCCTGTCCCGCCCGACCCTCGGTCGTTTGTAGGTCGGTGGCGATCGGCGTCAGGAGGCTGATGGGCATGAACTCGGACGCGATCAGCGTGGCGACGCACAGGGTGAGCGCGAAGACGGCCCCCCATCTTGGTGTTTGCGCTGCGGTCGCGTCATTTCCATAAGCGATTTGAACTGACATGTTCTGCCTCAGGACTCTTGTTCGTCGCCCATCGGCGTCGGCTCGATTGTTCCTCGCATGATCTCTCTGCTATGGTTTAGAGTGTTCGCCACTCCTGGCGAGCTAGTGGATGCGGAAGCCCCGCTTGGCGACCCGCATCGCGGGGCGACGATCACGGCGCACGTTCGATCCTTGCGGTGAAGTTGCCGGTCTGGCCCACGATCGCATCCACGCTGCCGTCGAACTGGCCGATCCGCACGATGCCGGTGAAGTAGCCGACGTCGTCGTAGTAGAAGACGAGGTCGCCCGACGGGGCGTAGTAGCCGATGTCGCGAGGG
>CADCWJ010000327.1 GCA_902806365.1 uncultured Thermomicrobiales bacterium | reverse complement strand
GCTACGTCGAGCACGCGCTGGGGATGATCGACCCGGCCCGCATCAAGCCGCTCAAGATCGCCGTGGATGCCGGCAACGGGATGGCCGGCGAATTGATCCCGCGTGTCGCCAGGTCGCTTCCGTGCGAGATCGTGCCGCTCTACTTCGAGCTCGATGGCACGTTTCCGAACCACGAGGCCAACCCGATCGAGCCGGAGAACATCCGCGATCTCCAGCGCACCGTGCTCGAACGAGGCTGCGACCTCGGCGTTGCCTTCGATGGGGATGCCGACCGGATGTTCCTGATCGATGAGCAAGGCGCTTTCATCAGCGGCGACATGACGACCGCGATGGTCGCGATCCAGATGCTGAAGCAGCATCCCGGGTCAGCCATTGTCTACAACCTGATCTGCTCACGGACCGTTCCCGAGACGATCGAGGCCAACGGCGGCCGCCCGATCCGTTCACGGGTCGGCCACTCGTTCATCAAGGCGATCATGCGCGAGGAGGACGCCATCTTCGGCGGCGAGCACTCCGGCCATTTCTACTTCCGCGACAACTGGTACGCCGATTCGGGCCTGATCGCGCTCCTCACCGTGCTCGAGCTGATGTCGGATGATGGACAGCCGCTCTCCGAGATCCTGCGCCCGATCGACACCCGCTTCCGCTCCGGCGAGATCAATTCCGAGGTACTCGACGCGGCGGAGGTGATGGCCCGTGTCGAGGAGCGGTACGCGGCGGAAGGCGCCACGATCGACCATCTCGACGGCCTGACCGTCGGTTTCGACGACTGGTGGTTCAACCTGCGCGGTTCCAACACCCAACCACTGCTCCGCCTCAATGTGGAGGCGGAAGAAGCTCCGTTGCTCAAGGAGAAATCCGCCGAAGTCCTCGATCTCGTCCGCTCCTGAACCTTGTGATCGAGCGCCCCGCGATGACCGGGCTTGCCGTGCGAGCAGCCCGCCGAGACGATGCTCCGGCGATCGCCGCGATCTACAACGAGGGAATCGACGACCGCACGGCGACGTTCGAGACGGAGCACCGGACCGCGAGCGATATCGCCGCCTGGTTCGGCACGCGGTATCCCGTGGTAGTCGTCACGCGGCACGGCACCGTTGTCGCGTTCGCCGCAGCATCCGCCTATCGCCCGCGCGCGTGCTACGACGGGATCGCCGAATTCGCCGTGTATGTCCTGCGGGCGGCTCGCGGAACCGGTGCCGGGCGCGCCGCCATGAATGGCTTGATCGAGGCCGCGACCGACACCGGCTTCTGGAAGCTGGTTTCCCGCGTCTTCCCGGCCAACACCGCCAGCCTCGGACTGCTCCGCTCGGTGGGATTCCGGGAGGTGGGCGTTTACGAGCGGCATGCCCGGCTTGACGGTGCGTGGAAGGACGTCGTGATCGTGGAGCGCCTGCTGGTGACCGATGGCCCGCAGAGCGGTGGGTGTTCGTGACAGGCCGGGCTCGTTCATTCGGGTTCATCACCGGCGAGCCGCCGCGCTCCGGCTGGGAGGGTGATTGGCGACCGGACCCCGAAAGCGTCTCCGGCCTTGCCGAGATGGCGGCAGGGACGCCTCTGACGGTCGTCAAGCGCGCGCCTGACGGGTCCGAAGTGGCGCGATACGCCGCCCATGTCGTCCACACGCATGCACCGTCTCCCTGGATCGAGGTCGAGGCGGTCTGGACGCAGCGGACCGTCGATGTCGCCGGGCTGCTGTTTCAGCCCGGCGACACGCTCCGCGAGTTCTTCTCCGCGGTTCACCCGTTCAACGCGTTCGCCCTCCGCTCGCCGTCGGACCGCCTCAAGGGCTGGTACGGCAACGCGACGTTTCCGGCGTTCCTGGTGAGCGAGAGATCGACGTCGGCCCTCACGCTGGTCTGGCACGATCTCTATCTCGATGTCGTGATCCTCGCTGACGGAACCGTCACCCCGCTCGACGATGATGAGCTTGCGGCATCCGGCATCCCGGAATCCCACCCCGGCCTCGCGCGGGCGATCGAGGCCGCCCGGCGTGACCTCATCTCCACCATCCCTTTGTTTCCGGTCGCCACTTCCTGACCCGTCTGCCTCTCGTCACGAAGTGATCATGCCGACGGCTCGGGGGACATGCTGGCGCGGGTCTGCCGCGCAACGAGAAGAGAGGCCACAATCGCGACCGTCAGGATCGTGGTGATCACCCCGAGGCTGAGGAGCGGCGGAACCTTCACCACGTCGACCAGGATCATCTTGGCACCGACGAAGGCCAGCACCGTCCCCAGGGCCGGCTTGAGATAGCGGAGCCCTGTCAGGTATCCCGCCAGCACGAAGTAGAGCGCCCGGAGCCCCAGAATCGCGAAGATGTTGCTGGTGAACACGATGAACGGGTCGTCGGTGATCGCATAGATCGCTGGGATCGAGTCCACTGCGAATACCAGGTCGGTGCTCTCGACCAGCAGCAGGACCAGGAAGAGTGGGGTCATGTACCGCACGCCGTCCCGCGTGACGAAGAACCGCTGCCCCTCGTAGCCCTCCGTCACCGGGGCAAACCGCTTCGCCAGCCGCACCAGGCGGTTGGATTCCAGCGATGGCGCGGCGTGGCCACTCCGGACGATCTTGAATGCGGTAAAGATCAGGAACGCGCCAAAGACATAGATCATCCAGTGCAGCGAATCGAGCAGGATCCCGGCAAAGGCGATCAGGATCGCGCGCATGACAAGGGCGCCCACGATTCCCCAGAACAACACACGGTGCTGGTAGGCGGCCGGCACGGCGAACGCCGAAAAGATCAGCAGGAAGACGAAGACGTTATCGACCGAAAGCGACTTCTCGATCAGGTAGCCGGTTGTCCACTCCAGGCCCACTTCCTGCCCCCGGAAGTAATACACGCCGGCATTGAAGAGGACGGCCAGGCCGATCCAGACGGTGCTCCAGGCGAGCGCCTCACGCCGCGTCACCTCGTGCGCGTCCCGGTGAAAAACGCCCAGGTCGAGCGCGAGCATGCCGCCGACAAACGCGAGAAAGAGGATCCAGGGAAGAAGATCACCGGACATGCGGTCTCCTGTCATTCGGTATCAAGGGCAGACGCTCCCGCATGCCCGGCTTCGGGTCCGCGGGCGGCGTCGAGATTCGGGAAGTTCATCGAGGGTATCGGCATCCGGAGCGATTGGAACCGGCCAGGAGCTACCCGGCCCGGCTGTTCACCGGCAAGGGGGCACCGGCCGTCAAGCCCTCGCCGGGAGCTCGTGGCGATCTCGCCGGAGGGGCGGCCATCCGCGTCATCAGCATTCGACTGGCTCAGTCGAGCGACGAGGCTGCGGAGGGCGCGTGGGGCCCAGGGTGGAGGTGTTCGAGCAGGTCGTCAAGCATGGGGAGTGCCTTTCCGCTGGGAGCCGGGCACACAAAAAACCCCGGCTCCATCCAATTGGATGAGCCAGGGTCTGGCCGGCGAGAAGGCTCTCGCAACACCGACCGGTGCGGTAACCGCACGAAGTGACGATCGATGTTTCGCTCCGTACAACGGAGTCGGGTTACTCCCCCTATTGAGACCTAGTATATGTTTCGGTTCGACCCTGTCAAGACCTCATTGGCCGGCCCTGACGGCGGCTGCAATGGAACACGCAGGGCTTCGGCCCGGCCGGCTCGCGCCCACCTGTTCGATGACGGCACCGGCAGTTCGTCCATTCCGGGAGAAACAAGGACCGTGGTGATGGCGGCAACAGCTCCGACGATCGCGGCCATCTCCTCGGCGGCAGGTTCCGGGTGAATCCGCACGATCAGTCGGTCGTCGCGCGATTCGTCGCGGGCGTCTCGCTCGCTGACGGTCACAGCGGAATGTTCCCGTGCTTGCGGCGGGGAACGGCGACGCGCTTGGAGCGCGCGAGGTCGAGTGCCTCGATCAGCCGGCGGCGTGTCGTGCGGGGCTCGATCACGTCGTCGATGTACCCGCGCGAAGCGGCCTGGTAAGGGCTCGCGAACAACTCCTCGTACTCGGCGACGAGCTCCTCTCGCCGCGCCGCCGGATCGTCGGTGGCGGCCAGCTCGCGACGGAAGACGAGCCCAACCGCGGCGCTCGGCCCCATCACCGCAATCTCTGCCGTTGGCCAGGCAAGATTGAGGTCCGCGCCGATGTGCTTCGAGCACATCACGACGTAGGCTCCCCCGTAGGCCTTGCGCGTAATTACCGTGATCTTGGGAACGGTCGCCTCGCAATAGGCGTAGAGCAGTTTCGAGCCGTGACGGATGATCCCGGCGTATTCCTGCTCCGCGCCGGGCAGGAAGCCCGGCACATCGACGAACGTCACGAGCGGGATATTGAACGCATCGCAAAACCGGACGAACCGGGCAGCCTTGATGCTCGCGGCAATATCCAGCGTGCCCGCCAGCACGTTCGGCTGGTTTGCCACGATACCGACGCTGTGTCCGTCGAGACGCCCGAAGCCGGCGATGATGTTCCTCGCGTGCGCGGGCTGGACCTCCAGGAACTCCCCGTCATCGAGGATTGTTTCGAGGACATCGTGCATGTCGTACGGGCGCGTGTTCGTCTCCGGGACGAGCGTATCGAGCTCCACATCTTCCCGGGCCGGATCGTCCGCCGGAGGGATGTATGGCGCATCGTCAAGATTGTTGGCGGGAATGAACGAAAGCAGCTCGCGGACCTGCTCGACCAGATCCGCCTCGTCGTGCGCCACGAAATGCGCCACGCCGGTGGTTTCGGAATGGGTGGCCGCCCCACCGAGCGCCTCCTGCGTGACCTCCTCGCCGGTCACGGTCCTGATCACGTCCGGCCCGGTGATGAACATCTGGCCGATGCCCTCGACCATGAAGATGAAATCGGTCATCGCCGGCGAGTAGACCGCGCCGCCCGCGCACGGTCCGGCAATGATCGAGATCTGAGGAACGACGCCGGACGCACGGACATTGCGGAAGAAGACCTCCCCATATCCGGCGAGGCCCTCGACGCCCTCCTGGATTCGCGCTCCCGCCGAATCGTTGATGCCGATGACCGGGCAGCCGTAACGCTCCGCGAGATCCATCAGCTTCACCATCTTCTCGGCATACGCTTCGCCGAGCGATCCGCCGTAAACCGTGAAATCCTGCGAGAAGATCGCGACCTTTCGACCGTCGATCGCGCCGAACCCGATCACGACCCCATCGCCGAACGGACGCGTCCGTTCCATCCCGAACTGGGTGGCCCGGTGGCGCACGAACGGGTCGATCTCGGTGAACGACCCCTCGTCGACCAGTGCCAGCACCCGATCATGAGCGCTCCGCTTGCCTCTCGTCTGCTGCTTCTTCGACGCGGCGTCCCGTTGCGATTCGATCTCTGCGCGCAAGCCACGTAAACGGCCTGCCTTTGATCGGGAGCCAGGATCGACACCGTCCGGAGCCACTTTGGAGCCGGACGTCCCGGCGGTCACCTTTGCCAATCTCATCCCTCATTCCGCGTCGTCCCGCCGGACGTGACACGACGTTGCCTGCCTGCGCACCCGGATTGTAACGGCCTGGAGAGCGCAGAGATTAAACGCCAACGCGGGCCAGGGAACGTTCCCTGACCCGCGCTGCGCCCATCAGCGGGCCACGAGCGATGGAGACCGGACTTTAGTTCGTCCTGTCCGATCCAACCTCGCGGAACTCGCCTTCGACCGTTGCGTCATCCTCGACTTGGCCATTGGCGTCCGCCGCGCCATTCTGGCCGAACGGATCCCCCGCGCCGTCGGCACCCGCGCTCGCGGCCGCCGCCTCGTACATCGCCTGCGACGCCTTCTGGAGCGAGCTGACCAGCTCTTCATGCGCCGGCTTCAGGCGGTCGATATTCTCGCGGTCGTTCTCCAGGATGTCCTTGACCGCCTGGATCTTGGTGTCGAGGTCCGCCTTGACGTCATCGCCGATCTTGTCACCGTAATCGGCCAGCGTCTTCTCCGCCTGGAACACGAAGCTCTCGGCGTCGTTGCGGACCTGGATTGCCTCGCGCCGGACCCGATCTTCCTCGGCGTGCGCCTCGGCTTCCTTGACCATCCGGTCGACCTCGTCGTTCGAGAGGCCCGAGGAACCAGTGATTGTGATCTTCTGCTCCTTGCTCGTCGCAGAGTCCTTGGCCGCCACGTTGAGGATGCCGTTGGCGTCGATATCGAACGTCACCTCGATCTTCGGCACGCCGCGCGGAGAGGGCGGGATGCCGTCGAGGATGAAGCGGCCGAGGCTCTTGTTGTCGGCGGCCATCGGGCGTTCGCCCTGCAGCACGTTGATCTCGACCTGCGGCTGGTTATCGGAAGCCGTCGTGAAGCTCTGGCTCTTGCGCGCCGGGATCGTCGTGTTCCGCTCGATCAGCGGGGTGGCGACGCCACCGAGCGTCTCGATCGAGAGCGTCAGCGGGGTCACGTCGAGGAGCAGTATGTCCTTGACATCGCCACCGAGTACACCGCCCTGGATCGCCGCACCGAGTGCCACCACCTCATCCGGGTTGATTCCCTTGTGAGGCTCCTTGCCGAAGAATGTCTGGACCGAGCGCTGGACCGCCGGCATCCGGGTCTGGCCACCGACCAGCAACGCCTCATCGACCTCGCTCTTGGCGAGCCCGGCATCCTTCAGCGCCGAATCCATCGGTGCGACCGTGCGCGTGACGAGGTCGCCCACTAGTTGCTCGAGCTTCGAGCGGCTGAGGCTGACGTTGAGATGCTTGGGGCCGCTGGCGTCCGCTGTGATGAACGGCAGGTTGACATCGGTCTGCTGCGTGCTGGAGAGCTCGATCTTGGCCTTCTCGGCGGCCTCCTTGAGCCGCTGGAGGGCCATCCGGTCCTGCCGGAGGTCGATCCCCTCCTGCCGCTTGAACTCGTCGGCGAGCCAGTCGATCACGACCTGGTCGAAGTCGTCACCACCGAGGTGCGTATCGCCATTCGTCGCCATGACCTGGAACACGCCATCGGAGAGATCGAGGATGGAAATGTCGTATGTGCCGCCGCCGAGGTCGTAGACCGCGACCTTTTCCTCACCCTTCTTGTCGAGACCGTAGGCAAGAGCGGAGGCCGTCGGCTCATTGATGATCCGCAGCACCTCGAGACCGGCAATCTTGCCGGCGTCCTTCGTGGCGTCGCGCTGGGCGTTGTCGAAGTACGCGGGTACCGTGACAACCGCCTTGTCGACGGTTTCACCAAGAAAGGCCTCGGCATCGACCTTCAACTTCTGGAGGATCATCGCCGAGATTTCCTGCGGGCTGTACCAGCGATCGCCCATCTTGACCTGGACATCGCCGTTGGGCGCGGCCTGGATCTGGTACGGGATCAGCTTCTTGTCCCGAGCGACCGCGGGATCGTTGAACTTGCGACCGACAAACCGCTTGATCGAGGAAATCGTGTTGTCCGGATTGGTGACCGCCTGGCGCCGGGCAAAGCGACCAACCAGACGCTCGCCACTCGCGGTCGTCGCGACGACCGAGGGCGTGAGGCGCTCCCCTTCAGCGTTGGGGATCACGACGGGCTCACCACCTTCGATGGCGGCCATGACGGAGTTGGTCGTACCGAGGTCGATCCCGATTGTGCGTCCCATGGGTTAAGTCTCCTGTTATGTTGCGGCGGCCGCTCCGCCGCCAGACTGTCCGAACGAGAGAACAACTGCATGACAATTCATGAATGTTGAGGAATGGCGATCAGGCATCGAAGGTCACGTCGGCGTCCTCGGTGGCGCCCGGCAGGGCATCGCCCGTCTTCACCATCGCCGGCCGCACGAGCATGTCCCCAAGCGTGTATCCGTTCTGGTAAATCTCGACGACATGGCTTCCCGACGAGCCAGGTTCCGTCGCGACCGCCTCGTGGAATGCCGGATCGAACGGCTTGTGCAGCGCGTCGACCCTGGTCACGCCGAGCCGTTCCACGGTTCCGTTGAGCTTGGCCTGAATCATCGAGACACCCTTGACCCAGCCGCTGCCGCGTTCGGACTCCGGGATCGCCGCCAGCGCGCGATCGAGATCATCGATCACCGGCAGGAACTGCGAGAGCACATCCCGGCCGACGAGCTGGCGAAGCATCGCCCGCTCCTGGTCGTTTCGGCGCCGGAAGTTCGCGAACTCGGCACGGCTCCGTTGCAACTGGTCGAGGAACTCGTCTCGCTCGGCCATCACGACACTGAGCTGGTCAACGTCTTCCTGGTCGACATCGTTTTCCGGCAAACCCACCGCATCGAATGTCGGATCCGACTCGTCTACACCGACGCTGGTAGCGCGCCCGGAACCCGGTAGCGGGCTATCGTCCTCTTTCGTATCGCTGTTCAATGGTTGGCTTTCTGTCTCTGTCATCTGTTGCTCCAGGATTACGCCGGTCGCACGAACTTCCGGCACCTCCGGCGGCGCGTCGCACTCCATACGTCGATACCGGTCAGGCCGAGTACAGGTCTTCCATCAGGTCACTCATCAGGCGAGCCATATAGCGAACGGACGAGATCGAGCGCCAGTACGCCATGCGGGTCGGACCGAGTACACCGAGGATGCCCATCACCTCATCGTCGATTCCATACGTTGACATCACGACCCCGAACCGGCGGAGCGCGTCGGCGGGATTTTCGTCGCCGATGAAGACCTGAACATCGTTCGCCATCGACAGTTGCGGCAGTACCGCACTCAACAGCGAGCCGCCCCGCAATAGCTCAAGCACGCTTTGCGCCTCGGTCCCGGCGAACTCCGGCTGGTTCAGGATGCTTTCGATGCCCGAATGCCGGATCTGCGTCCGCTCGACCGAATTGAGCCCCCGCAGGCCGATCGTCACTTGCTCCAGCACGTACCGGCCGAGTTCCGAGGCCCCGATCACGTGGCCCTCGATCTCATCCGCCGAGAGCCCCTTGCTGACCGCGACCAGCGTCTCCGCCAGGCGGCTCAGCTCCGCCTGATCGCTGTCTTCCGGCAGATGGACCATCATCTGGCGGACCGCCGACTCCTGGGTGACGAGGATCAACAGCGAGAGCCGGGGCTGCAGCGAGATCAGCTCGAAATGCCTGAGCCGCGCCACCATGGTCCGCGGCGCGGTAACGATCGAGACCGTGCCCGCCGTTTCCGCCAGTACCGCTGCCGCGAAATCAACCCATTGATCGAGCTGGAACTCCACCTGGCGAAACTGGTGCCGGATCATGATCTGGTCGCCCGATGACAGCTCCGGCGCCCCCATCAGGTGATGCACGTAATACCGGTATCCCTGATCGGTGGGGATGCGCCCGCCGGATGTGTGCGGCTGCTGGAGGTATCCGGCATGCTCGAGCTCGACCATCTCATGGCGAATGGTGGCGGAGGAGACGCCGACCGCGTGCCGCTCGGTCAAGGTTCTCGACCCGACCGCGCGTCCGGATGCGACATACTCCTGGACGATCAATTTCAGAATGGCGCGCTGGCGCTCCGTGAGCGGCGCGAACGCTTGCTGAACTGGCTCCACTCCATCACGCTCCTGACCCGGTTAGCACTCTCGCTGCGCGAGTGCTAATGCGAAGAGGATAGCAACGTTGACCGGTTACTGTCAAGGTGCGGGCATGCCACCTTGGCTCCGGCCAGTCGTGAGCCGCACCCCTCGGACTCTACTCCTTGTGGAGGTGGCCGTTCTCCGAGACCGGATGCGACGCCGGCGCGCGGCCCAGCAACCGCACCAGCAATCCCGGCTTTTTGGGTGCCCGCTGGGCGGCCTCGATGCGCTGCCGGAGCGCCTTGTCGACTCGCCTGGGATCGGCCATGATGACCCGCATGCCAGGCATTCCCTGACCGTCGGGGCCGAACGCATCCAGTGCCTCGAACAGGCCGTGGCCGTGCGTCCGCGCCTGTTCGACCGCGTCGTGCACCGGTCCCAGAACCGCCACTGGGTCGTAATCGGCCTCGACCAGGCGGCGCACCGTTCGCTCGAACCGTGTTTCCAGCAACTCATGCAGTTGCGGCACCAGCCGCGGCGGGACGTAGGCGCCGCCCATCATCCCCATCTGGAGATCGAGCCGGATCGGCATCGCGCGTGCGGTCTCCGGGTTCAACCCCGCATCGAGGAACAGGCGTGAGGGGGGACGCAGCAACATGCCGATCCCGCGGTCGATCCGCGCCTCCCAGATCGTCAGGCCGAACCCCGGAATCAGATAGCTGGCCTCGCCATCGGCCAGTGCCCAGGCCAGGCCCAGGCTGATCTGGTTGGCGGCTCGCTCGTCGCCCGCGCGGGCTCGCACCAGCGCCCCGCGCAGGTCCGCGCTCCACCATGCGGACCAGCCTGGATCCGGTTCGCGTGTTCCTTCGAGGGCCGCTACGTAGCGCTCGGCGATCCCGAGCCGGAGCGGATGCAGGGAAACGACGTCCATCGGGCGTTCTCCGTACGATGCGGCGGGGTCGGAAGCGGAGTTTCCACCGTGAGCGTAGTACCCTGCACGCGACGATGCAAAGCACAGGAAGGGGAAAACGGCAGATGATCCACATGGGCAGGCAACCGATCTCCCGGAACGAGACAGCGCCACGATGACTCCTCCAGCCACGCTCGTCCCGCGCCAGGCGATGGATCTCCGACGCGTGCTTCGCGGCAAGGAGCCTGAGATCGAGGCGATCGTCTGCACCACGACGGGGGCAGTCTCCCCCGCCACCCAATCGGTGCGGGGTGGCGACCCCACCTTCCCCACCGGGCCCGGCTCGCTCCGTCTGATCCGGGCGCTGGACGTGCTCGAGCACGTCCAGGACGAGGAGGCGTGGCTGAAGGCTCTCGCCGATCTCCTTGAACCGGGCGGCGAGATCGTCGTTCGCGTTCCCGCCGAGGGGCCGGTCGCCTGGCTCGACGCACCAAACATCTACCGCTATGTCGCCGAGTTCACGAGCCGGGGCGAGGCACCGCACGAGACGAAACCGACTGGCTGGCACCGGCATTACCGGCGTCGCGATCTCCTGGCCCTGGTGGAACGGAGCGGACTGCGGGTCACCGGCCTCTCGCGGGTCGTCGCTCCGCTCGCGGACATCCCCCATCTTCTCGGGATGGT
>CADCWJ010000326.1 GCA_902806365.1 uncultured Thermomicrobiales bacterium | reverse complement strand
GTGATTCGGGAGACATTCCTCGTCGCGGGCCTTGTCGCCGTGTTCCTGACCGTACCGTTGCTGATGCTGGCGGGGCCATCGGATTTCAGGAAGGGAGTTCCCGGACCGGAATCCCGGCCCTGAGCGCGGCGAGATTGTCTGCGATCGGTGCCGACCGGTTGATCACCGCCGTCCCGGCCACGATCGTGTCCGCGCCCGCCTCAACGACGGCACCAATGGTCTCGCGGTTGATACCCCCGTCCACCTGGAGCCGACACGCCGAATTGACCCGATCGATCATCCGGCGCAGCCGCTCGATACGGCCGGGCATGGTTGGGATGAACGATTGCCCGCCGAAGCCGGGATTCACCGTCATGACGAGTACCTGCCCAAGAAACGGGAGCAACTCCTCGACGACGCTCAACGGCGTCGCGGGATTGAGCGCGACCCCGGGAATGGCGCCCGTCGACTCGATTTCCTGGACCAGCCGATGAAGGTGCGGCGAGGCCTCCGCATGCACGGTCAGTCGATCTGCCCCCGCATCGCGGAAGGCCCGGATCCAGCGCTCGGGTTCGACGATCATGAGATGAACATCGATCGGGAGCCCCGTTCCGGCCCTCGTCGCTGCGAGTACAGGCAGTCCGATCGAGATGTTGGGCACAAACCTGCCGTCCATGACGTCGAAATGCACAAAATCGGCGCCGGCCGCCTCGATCTCCCGAAGATCGTTGCCCAACTCGAGGAAGTTGGCGGAGAGCACCGATGGCCCGATCCGGATTGCAATGCGGTCGGGAACGGGTGTCACGTCTACTCCCCTGCGTCGGCTCATTGGCTGAGGACAACCAACGTCAACAATCTCGTCGCCCGCATTCTCGCAGCATTCGCGCCGCGTCGCGATGTGGCGAGATAGAAACGAGGACAGTTCGTTGTGGCCGCTTTTGGCGCGACACTATAATCGGCGGGCACAAGGGCGATGTTTCGTCTCCGAGAGGATCTTAGGTGAAGCTGCTTTCCCGACTGGAACATGGCATCGAACGGTTGATGGAAGGCACGTCCGGGTCACTCTTCCGCCAGCAGCTCCAGCCCGCGGAGATCGGAAGGAAGCTCGAACGAACGATGCTGGCGAAGAAGCGCGCGTCGGTCGGAACGTCGTTGGTTCCCAATCACTTTGTCGTGCGCCTGCATCCAAAGGACTATGCGCAGTTCGCGGAGTACAGGCAGGGCCTGGCGCGTCAGATGGAAGCATGGCTTGCGCAGGTCGCGACGCAGCGCGATCTATCCGTGATCGATCGGATATCGGTCAACCTCCAGGAAGACCCCAAGGCGGGGCGGCGGTCTCCTGTCATCGATGCGACGATTCGCGATGGTCGTGGGATGGCGGCGAGCAGGCCGTCCCCGGCGCAACCCACCGCCGCATTCCGGGCGGTGTCTCCACCGATGGAGATTGGGACGGTGCTTCAGGTGCTCGACGGCGTGCTCGCGGGGCAGGAGTTTTCGCTCGAGGATGGAGCGACGACGATTGGCCGGGCCCCGGACAACGGGATTGTGCTCGACGCCGCCGATGTGTCCCGTCGGCATGCCCGGTTCGAGCTTGCCCGCGGGCGGTTGCGAGTGCACGACCTGAACAGCACCAACGGCACGAGGGTCAATGGTGATCCAGTGCGGGTCTCCGACATCGAGGATGGGGACGAGATCCTGATTGGGAGCCAGCGCATGGTGGTCAACGTCCGGGCTAGGGGTCGAGCCGATCGGCACGGGGGCCGTTGAGGTTGGATCCCGGATTCGACACGTCGTCCGTCTCGTTCGACTGGTTCATCCTCGCCTTGCGCGTGGCGTTTATCGCGTTGATCTATTTCTTCCTCTATCGGGTTGCTCGCGTCTCGATCCGGGAGCTGGTGGCCTTGGGAACCGCCGCTCAGAGCCCGGCGTCACCCGCGATGCCCAGCCCGATGAGTGCGCTGGAGGTGCTCGATCCGGCGGAGTCCTCCCTGGCGCCAGGCACCCGCATGCCTCTCGACCATTACACGACGATTGGCCGGCGAGACGACAACTCGGTCCTGATTGACGACTCGTTCGTGTCCGGGAACCACGCCGAGATCGTCTTCGACGGAGGATCGTGGTGGCTGAGCGATCCCGGCAGCACGAACGGCACGTTCCTGAACGGCGCTCCAGTGCGCTCACGGGTTCAGATCGCCGCCAACGATGTCGTACAATTTGGCCGCGTTACGCTTCGGGTGGTCGTCTGATCGCCTCCTCGTCCCGTTGCTTTGGCGGCTTTGGCACAAGGATGGCTGGCTCACCACGGGTGCGCATTCCCCCGCCATGCTCGATCGATGGCGCCGCATGAACCGGAGGATCCGTGACCAGCGCGACCGCCTCGCCGCCGAAGGGACCGGCCGTTCCCATCCCCGGCACGCTCTCCCTCGTCCTTCCCGCCCACAATGAAGAAGGCAATATCGAGATCGTGGTCAGGCGCGCCCTGGCCGTCCTGCCCTGCTTCTGCGAGGGCTTCGAAATCATCGTCATCAACGACGGAAGCCGTGACCTGACCGGAGCTATCATCGATCGCCTCGCCCGGGAAGACACCCGCGTCAAGCCGATTCATCACCCCGTGAATCGCGGATATGGCGGCGCGCTCAAAACCGGATTCAATGCTTCCAGGTTGGACTACGTGATGTTCATGGACGCCGACCGTCAGTTCGAGATCGGGGATATCCGGCACCTGTCCCCGTTCGTTCCGCTGTTCGACATCGTGGCGGGCTTCCGAATGGAACGGTCCGACCCGATTCACCGGCGGATCAATGCCGAGATCTTCAACATCGCGGTCCGTGTGCTTTTCGGTGTCCACATGCGCGACCTCGACTGCGCATTCAAGGTCTTCCGGGGCGACCTGCTCCGATCGCTCGACCTTACGACGTCGGGCGCGCTGATCAATGCGGAGATGCAGGCAAAACTTCGCCGCCAGGGAGCGACGCTGGTGCAGATCGGCGTTCCCCATTACGCGCGTGTGGCCGGGCAGGCAACCGGGGGGAGCATACGGGTCATCATCCGGGCCATGTGGGAAACCGTCGCGTTATGGATAAACATGCACGGCTACCGCCCCCCAGAGTCCGCTCCCGCTCCTCGCCCCTACTATGCACTCGGCGATGCGCTGGTCGGCGCCTCGGCACTTTCAGGGCTGGCTGCGCTCTCCCGATTCTGGAAGCTGATTCGTCGGAAGCGTGCGCGGCACGGCGAGTGACCGACGCGAGCGGAAAGCACCGATCGGGCTCAGGGTTACCGCACGACTCCGGTATCCGGCGTCATCCATCATGCACTGCGGATCGAGCGAATCGATGGAATCAGGCGACGCGGCGCACGATCGGACGGTGGCGACGCAGATAGTCTGCGACCTCGCCCATGGTGTGCGCGGGCACGATCGGACGGCCGAGCTGCCGGGCAACGACGTCAAGCGGTTGATCGTCCAGAAGCGTGCCGGTCCGGTCCGAGATCATCGTCCGCGAAATGAAGATCGGACCTGACTGCGGATCGTCGCGAAGACCAGCGGTGAGATCGCTCCCGCCGAGCAGCCCCGAGACGTTGATCTCGGAGCCGAGGTAGCGGTTTTCGATCCCAATCGTCTTGAGCGTGGCACCGGTGCGCCGGTTGAATTCCTCGATCGCGCGACTCATGGTCGGCGCGATCAGCGTACCGCAGGCGACCGTGCCGCCTTGGCCTTGGAGCACGCCCGGGCGCGACCGCCGGAGATAACGTTCCAGCTCGTCGAGGAAGAAACGCGTGATGCCGATTCCGTCCTCTACCTGCGGGAATCCACCGTAGTGGGCGGTCGGTGGGACCTCTTCGCCGGTCATCAGATAGAACTCGTCACCGAGATGGAAGAACGTATCGCCTCGCTCTTCCACGAACCGCCGCTGCCACGACGCCGACTGGCGAATCACCACACGCGCCTCTTCGGGCTCATATCGTCGAACGTGAATGCGCTCCTGCTGGGCATCGGGCAGCAGCCGCATGCACGTTCGCGAGAGCCGCATCTGCTTGCTTTGGCGTGCCTGCCCGTGCTTGCTGAGCCCCACCGGAACTCCGGCGACGGAGAGCAACCGGCTCCCGAACGTCGACAGATCCTAAAGGCTCCGGTCGAGCTCCGGGCCGTCGTTGACGCCGGGAATGAGCACCAGCTGTGCATGGAAATCGATCCCGGCCGCCTCAAGGCGGCGCAGGTCGTCCATGATCCTGCCCGCC
>CADCWJ010000325.1 GCA_902806365.1 uncultured Thermomicrobiales bacterium | reverse complement strand
CGATCACACTGACCGCCATCATCATCGCGATCACCATCGAGGCAAGCGTCTCGTAACGTTGATGCCCGAAGTGATGTTGCTCGTCGGGAGGGCGGGCGGCGACGGCGATCCCCGCCAGTCCGACGATACTCGCCATGCCGTCCAGGAACGACTGGAGCCCGTCCGCGGTCATGGCCACCGACGAGGTCCACAAGCCATACCCGAGCTTAGCGGCCGCGACGGCAATGTTGAGCACGAACACGACGATCAGGACGCGCCTGATCCGACCCGCCCGTGAACGTGCCTCGGCGGGTGTGAAAGGTGAAGAGCCGGTGGCACCCACGGCGCCGCTCACCCGACGCTCATCGAGTATTGAGCACAAGGCGTCATGGTCGTCGTCATTCCCGGTCCACATTGCGGCAGCGCGGCGATCGGGTCACGAGGCGCGCCTATCGCAGCAGCGCGAACACCGCGAGCAAAGCCAGTCCAAGCACGATCAGCACGAGCGTGGCTCCGATGCACCCGAGCGCGATCACGCTCCCGGTGCCTACCGTGCTGTCATCGTCAACCGGCTCGCCTGGGTTCAGGTGCTCCCGCGAGTCGCTGCCGCCGGTGGGATCGACCGGATCAGGACCGTGCTCGGCCTTGCCTTGCGTCTGAGCATCGTCCGTCAATCGATCGCCTCTTGCCTGCTTGTGTCGCAACATTCGCCCATGGATCGGGCTCGGCGTCGGCACTTCCGCGGATGCCCCGCGAGATGGGCGGTGGCAACCCGATTATACCGTTGTCGCCACATCATCCCGGCCACTCGCGATCCGGGGCTCCGTTCAGCCGCGCGCCGCTTCGTTCGTCGCTCCCGCCCGCCGCCGGCGCCTGGGTGCGGGAGCGGCGGGTTGAGCACGGGTGAGCAGCGTGCCCTTGTCTGGATGGTCCTGATAGAAGCTGTAGGGTCCGGCGTAATCGCGAACGTCGCCGTCGCGGATCTCGACGATCCTGGTACAGACGCGCTCGAGGAAGAACCGGTCGTGTGAGATCGCGAGGATTGCGCCCGGAAAATCGAGAAGAGCCGCTTCGAGCGCTTCTACCGATGGGATGTCGAGATTGTTGGTCGGCTCGTCGAGAAGCAGGAAGTTACTCCCGGCCGCAATCAGGAGCGCGAGCTGCAGGCGACTGCGTTCGCCACCGCTCAGTGCCGACACCTGCCGCATTGCATCATCGCGATCGAACAGCATTCCCAGCAGGAACGAGAGTGCCTGTTGCTCGGTGAGCGCCCGCGTCTGTCGTACCAGTTCGAGCGGGGTCGCGTTGTCCTCCAGGGTCTCATGTTGTTGCGAGAAATAGCCGAGATGGATGGAAGCGCCGGTCCGCACCGATCCGGCTCG
>CADCWJ010000324.1 GCA_902806365.1 uncultured Thermomicrobiales bacterium | reverse complement strand
TCATATGCTCGCCAATTCGCTGCGCCTGCAATTCGCCGATGGGATCGAGCGGCACATCGGTCATTCCCACCAACAGCCGGTTGATGTTCGCCTCGGTCTGCCCGTGGCGGATGAGCAGCAGTGTCGTTTCACTCCGCGCGGGGTGTTTGAGGATGTCCAGAATCCGACGTGACGGGGGCATGCTCGTGATCCTGGAAGTAGTCACAGTCGCTCCGGAGTGGGCAACCTCCGCATGCGGGACGGAGCGCCCGGCAGAGGGATCGACCATGATTGATCGTTTCCATGTGGAAAGCGTAGACGGCTTGGGCGTCGTCGCCAAGCATGCGCTCCAGGTACGTTGCCGTCGCCTCCGGTGACGTTCGGGCCGGAACGAGTCCCAGCCGCAACGCTACCCGATGCACATGGGTGTCGACTGGCATCGCGGGCCGGCCGAGCGCAAAGAGCAGGACACAGGCGGCGGTCTTCGATCCCACGCCGTGAAGGGATGTCAGCCACTGTTTGGCCTCATCGAGCGGAAGCTCACCGAGCAGCCCCAGGTCTTCCGAACCGATCCGTTCGTGGATTTCGTCGAGCACCCCCTGGATTCGCGGCGCCTTGCGGTTGGCCAGGCCACCGCTGCGGATCGCGGCGATGACATCGACGGTTTCCGCCCGCCGGATAGCGTCCCACGTTGGGAATGTTTCCCGGAGACTCCTGAAGGCGCGGGCGGTATTCGTATCCGAGGTGTTCTGGGAGAGAATGGTGGAGATCAACTCGGTCAATGGCTCGAAACTGGGGCGCAGGATGCGCGGGCCATAGGTGGATTCCAGAAGCGCTCGGATCGAGGCGAACCTGGTGGTCCTGTCATTCGGTTCCAAGAAGCACTCCACGATGGCGATTGCTTGGCGTACGGACACCAGGACCGGTATACTGAGAAGATTGTAGTGACCGTCGAAGGGATAGCCCAACGGACGTGACAACGCAACCCATAGTGAATGTGTACCAAGAGTTCCCGCCCTCAGGTCCGCTCCGGACCGGGAGGGTGATTTTTTGCGCAGATCGACGGGCCAACTTCCCGGTGGGAGATCATGCATGAGCACCCGGAGCTGGCTCATCACAGGCGGTCTGGTCATCGATCCCGCCAGCCGTGTCGAGGCGAGCGCAGACGTGCTGATCCGTGATGGTCGGATCGTCTCCCTGGGAGCCGGGCTGCCGCTGGATGAGGGGGCGGAGGTCTTTGACGCGCGCGGGCTGGTGGTCACACCGGGGTGGATCGATGTTCACGTTCATCTCCGGCAGCCCGGCCAGTCGGAAAAGGAGACGGTCGCGACCGGCACAGCCGCCGCCGCTGCCGGTGGCTTCACGTCCATCGCCTGCATGCCCAACACCCGACCGGCACTCGACTCACCGGAAGTGCTGCGCCAGCTCGACGCGGCCGTTGCCGTGGAGGGCACCGTCCGGGTTCACCCGATCGCCACGATCACACATGGACGATCCGGT
>CADCWJ010000323.1 GCA_902806365.1 uncultured Thermomicrobiales bacterium | reverse complement strand
TCCTCGCGACCGACGCCCTGAGGAAGCTGTCTCGGGTCTCCTGAGAAGGCGCGGGCTAGCCATGTCTCGCACCGTGAACATCTCTATGGGCGCAGTGTAACGATCGGGTCCAGCTCCTGGCGAAAGGCACGGGTTGTCGCCGCAGTCCCCGCCCTGCCCGAAGGCGGCTTGGCCCTGGAAGTCGATCATTGTCGACCGGATCGTTTGCTCGTGCTGCAGGAAGCAACGGAACACCTACCGAGTTAGCAATTATCGACCTCGTGACATTCAGTTCTCGGCCGACTCTCGTCCGATCATGCCCGGATTCCGGTGAACTGGCACAATGGCTGGTGCCTGACACCACGGAGCGGAGCTTGCGCCGGACGAGGAGAACGCCATGAGCACCGATGAGCACGATATCGTGACCGATTCCGGGATCACGATCGAGCCGGTCTACGACGCCTCCGCCGTGCCGACACCACCTCCTCCCCCGGGCGAATACCCCTTTACCCGCGGTATCCACCCGACGATGTACCGCTCCCGCCGCTGGACGATGCGCCAGTACGCCGGGTTCTCCTCGGCCGAGGAGAGCAACCGCCGCTACCGCCTGCTCCTGGAGCGGGGCACGACCGGCCTCAGCGTCGCCTTCGACCTCCCGACCCAGCTCGGGATGGACTCCGACGATCCGCGCGCGTTCGGCGAGGTGGGCCGGGTTGGCGTCGCGATCAGTACCCTCGACGACATGCGCCGCCTCTTCGACGGGATCGATCAGGAGGCGGTCACGACCTCGATGACGATCAACGCTCCCGCTTCCCTGCTGCTCCTGATGTACCAGCTCGTCGCCGAGGAGCGTGGCGCCGACGCGGCGAAACTGGGCGGCACGATCCAGAACGACATCCTCAAGGAGTACGCGGCTCGCGGCACCTACATCTTCCCGCCCCGGCCCTCGATGCGCCTGGTCACCGATACCTTCGCCTACTGCGCGAGCGAGTTGCCCGCCTGGAACACGATCTCGGTCTCCGGCTATCACATTCGCGAGGCCGGCTCGTCCGCCGCCCAGGAGATCGCGTTCACCCTCGCCAACGGCATCGCCTACGTCGAGGCGGCGGTCGCGGCCGGGCTCGATGTGGATACGTTTGCCCCCCGGATCAGCTTCTTCTTCGCCGCCCACAGCAATCTCTTCGAGGAGGCAGCGAAGTTCCGGGCCGCGCGCCGGATGTGGGCGACGATCCTGAAGGAACGGTTTGGCGCGACGAACCCGCGCGCGCTGGCGATGCGCTTCCACACCCAGACCGGCGGCGTCACGCTGACCGCCCAGCAGCCGCTCAACAACGTCGTCCGCGTCGCCTACCAGGCGCTCTCGGCGGTCCTCGGCGGGACCCAGAGCCTGCACACCAACGGGTTCGACGAGGCCCTGGCGATCCCGACCGAAGCGTCGGCGACGCTGGCGCTGCGGACGCAGCAGATCCTGGCCGAGGAGACCGGGGTCGCCGCGACCGCCGACCCGCTGGCGGGCTCGTATTTTGTGGAATCGTTGACCGATCAGCTCGAAGCGAAGGCGCGGGAGTGGATCGACCGGATCGACGCCCAGGGCGGCGCGGTCGTCGCGATCGAGCGCGGATTCATGCAGGAGGCGATCGCCGAGAACGCCTATCACCGGGAGTTGGCGCGGTCCTCCGGCGACGAGATCGTGGTCGGCGTCAACCGGTACCGGGAGGATGCGTCGACGGGGATGGAGTTGCACCGGATCGATCCCGAGGTGGTCGCCGCGCAGGTCCGACGGGTCCGGGCCTGGAAGGCGGCCCAGGATCACGAGGAGATCGCGCGCGTGCTCGGCGCTGTCCGGGACACGGCCGAGGGAACGCACAACCTCCTGCCGCCGATGAAGCGGGCGCTGACGGCCGGCGCCACGCTGGGGCAGATCGCCGGCGCGCTGCGGGAGGTGTTTGGCGAGCACCGCGCCACAACCTGACGGAACATGGTGAGCGTGCTCTCCGGCACGCGCTGTCCTTCCAGCCGCTGTGACGACGAGCGGTATCGGAAGGTCCCGAACAGTACCGGTGACCCAGGCTCCGTGCGCCAGACGAGCAACGACCCGGAAGCGATACGCGCCTCCGGGTTGTTGCCTGGTGACCTTGTGTCTGGATGTTCGAGTCCCGTTAGTTGACTGGTGTCGCCACCGGCGACGCGACTGGCGACGCAACCGGCGTAG
>CADCWJ010000322.1 GCA_902806365.1 uncultured Thermomicrobiales bacterium | reverse complement strand
TCACCACGTCGGGATCGAGCCTGCCGGTTGCGAAGTAATCCATGAAGAAGAGGGGCCGTGCGCCGAGGGCAAGGATGTCGTTGACGCAATGGTTGACGATGTCGCGCCCCATCCCGATGTGCGCATCACCGCCGAGGACGAATGCCAGCCGGAGCTTGGTGCCGACACCGTCGGCACTCGCGACGAGCACCTGGTCCGGGCTAGCCGGGATCTGATAGGTACCGCCGAATCGCCCGATCGGTCCGGCCCTGGTGCCGAGCGTGGCCCGCGCCCGCGCGGTCAGGCGATCGATCGCGCGGGCCTTGGCGTCAATGTCGACCCCGGCGTCGCGGTAGGTCAATCCGTTTGGCCTCGATCCGGTCGGGGCTCGCGGCTCACGATCGGTCATCCGGGGGCCGTCCCTGGCCGGAGTGGCGAACCGGACAACGGAATCGCGCCCGGCCCGTCACACACCAGATGGTCAGGCGGCAGGGTGTGCCGCATCCTGCTCCACCAGCGCCGGTTCCGCGAATCGCTCGTCGGCCGCAGGTGCGGCGTCGGGCGCGATCTTGGTGATGAACGGGTCGAACCGCCCCATGTCCGCTTCGGGGAGCCAGCCCGTAATCCGGGTGCCATGCTCATCGAACGTCCGCTCGCCGACCCGGCCGTAGGTATGGAACCGGTCGACCAGCTCGGAGCGGTCGAACGGGATCGTGAGCTCGACGGGGATGAAGTTCGCCTCCTTCTCCAGCACCGCCTCGATCCGTTCCAGGAGGGCGTCGATCCCTTGTCCCTTCTGGGCCGAAATCGGCACCGAGTCCGCGGGCGCGCCGATCGCGACGGCATGATCGGTCAGCGCCTTGCGCTCGTCCGCATCCAGGCGGTCAACCTTGTTCAGGGCGTGCACCACCGGTCGCCCGTCCGCTCCGAGGTCTTCGAGCGTGACATTGACGGTGTGTACCTGCTCCAGCGCATTGGGATGCGTCACGTCGATGACGTGGATCAGGACCGTCGCCTCACTGATCTCCTCGAGCGTCGCCCGGAAGGCGGCGATCAACTGGGTCGGCAGGTTGTTGATGAAGCCGACCGTATCGGTCAGCAGCACCTCGCGTCCGCTCGGCAAGCGAACGCGCCGGGTGGTCGGATCGAGCGTCGCGAACAGCTTGTCCTCGGCCAGAACGCCCGCGCCGGTGATCTTGTTGAGCAGCGTGCTCTTGCCGGCGTTCGTGTAGCCGACGAGCGAGACGACCGAGATCGGCGTCTCCTTGCGGCGGCTTCGGTAGGTCTGGCGGTGCCGGTGAACGTTGTCGAGTTGCTCCTTGATGAAGGTGATCCGCTTCTGCGCCTCGCGCCGGTCGGCTTCGAGCTGCGTCTCGCCGGGACCACGGAGCCCGACGCCCCCGACGCCCTGCCGGGAGAGATGGGTCCACATCCGGGTCAGGCGCGGCAACCGGTACTGCAGCTGCGCCAGCTCGACCTGGAGCCGCCCCTCGTGTGTCTGCGCGCGACGGGCGAAGACATCGAGGATGAGCGCGGTGCGGTCGACCACCAGCACGTCCAGCTCGCGCTCGAGATTCCGCTGCTGGGCAGGCGTCAGCTCGCCATCGACCATGACCAGGTCATAATCGAGGTCCGCCCGCAGCGCCTTGACCTCTTCCAGTTTGCCCTTGCCGACGTAGGTGCCGGGGTGCGGATGCCCAAGCTTCTGGCTGATCGAGCCGACGACCTCGACATCGACCGATTCGGCGAGGCGAGCCAGCTCGTCGAGCGAATCCGCCGCGCCCCACGTCTGCCCCTGCGTCTCGACCGAGATCAGCAGCGCCTGTTCCGGTGCCGCCTGGGTGGAGGTGTCACGGGGAGTTCGGGGTTGCTTCGGCTCGAAGGGCTCGTCGGAATCGTCGAGCGCTTCCGGGTCGAGCTCGTCCAGGTCATCGTAGTCGTTGGTTCCGTTGGCTGAAGGTAGGGTGGTAATGGGAGCGTCCTTTCCGAACAACTCTATTTCCGAGAAACATGGGGTGTAGCCGGGTCGAGGCTACGCCGCCAGAGGAATCCAGATTCGTGGCATGTACATGGGGCACCGCCTTTCCGCAATCGTGCGGCCCGCCGCGAGCCGCTCCATTAGCAGCATGTCGTTCCGGGCGAAGACCTTACGTCGTCGCCGGTGATCCGTCGTATCGCATGAACATCACCATGGTGTCTCTCCGCAGCTTGAAGTATCGTGTGCCGCCGGGGAAACCGGACATCATCGGGACGCATCTCCGCCGGGGTACCACTATCATACCGGATCGCGCGCGGCCGGCGCTCCTTCGCGAGTGAATGTCCGATTCGCAATCAGGAGCCCTCCTCCAGCCAGGATCAGGGCGAAGCTCAGCCAGTAGGCCGCTGGTAGCGGTCCGATGAGGAGGCTGTCGGTCCGGATTCGCTCGATCAGCAGCCGAACGATCCCGTACGCGATGAGATAGACGCCGAGCACGTCGCCATCCTTTAAGCGCGGTGACCGCGGGATGCGCAGGACCAGCCAGGAAAGAGCGAGCGCATTCAATCCGTTCGCGATCGACTCGTAGAGAAATGCCGGGTGAAACGTCGCAAACTGTTCGTATCCGGCCGGTCGCCGGGCCGGATCGATGGTTACCGCCCACGGCAGGTTGGTCGGCGTGCCGAACGCCTCCTGGTTGGCCCAGTTGCCCCAGCGCCCGATCGCCTGGCCGACGGCGAGGCCGACCACGATCAGGTCGGCCCAGGCGAGGAACGGCTGACGGTTCCGACGGCACAGTGCCCAGACCGTCGGGATGCCGACGAGCAGCGCGCCGTGGATCGAGAGCCCGCCAGACCGGATGTTGATCGCCTCACCAAGGTGATCCGAGAAGTACGTCCATTCCAGGCCAACGTAGTAGAGGCGGGCCCCGGCGATCGACAGAAAGACGACCCACGGCGCGATGTCGAGCAGGAACTCCGGGTCGACGCCGCGCGCACTGGCGAGCCGGTAGCTGAGGAAGATCGCACTCGCGATCCCGGCAAGGATGAAGAGCGCGTACCAGCGGATCTCGAGCGGGCCGAGCGCAAAGGCGGTCGGGTCACCCAGGGTTGGCATCGATACCGCCCCGGCGCAGATCGTTCCGGCCCGGTCGATACCCCCGCACGCCGGCGATCGTCATGTCACGGGTGCCGCGCGGCCGGCCAGGAACGCCTGAATCGCCGCCCGGTCCGGCAGCGCCGGAATTGCGCCCTGGCGGGTCGTGGCAAGCGCGCCAGCCGCCATCGCAAAGGCGACGTCGGGATCGTCCGGGGGGCTCCAGCCGCCGTCGACCAGGCGGCTCAGCAATGCGGCGGTAAAGGCATCCCCGGCACCCGTAGGGTCGACCGCGTCGACCGGGAACACGGCGTAGGCCCGGAGCTCGTTGCGATCGCGGTCGTGAAGATGAACGCCCCGATCACCGTCGGTGATCACGGTCAGCCACGGCTCGTGCCAGCGCATTTCCTCAATCGCATCGGTGGCGGTGTCACACCCCCACAGCTCGCGGGCATCGTCCAGGCTCAGCTTGACGACGGTCGCCAACGCAAGGATTGGCTCACAGGCGTCGACCAGGGCGGCCCGGCCCGGCCACAAGGTCGGGCGCACGTTGACGTCGAACACCACGGGGACGCCCGCCGCCGATGCGATCGAGACGGCCCGGTTGATCGCTTCGCGTGACGGCGATTCGGCCAGCGCGACCGATCCAACGACGAGCGCCGCCGCGCCGTCTATGCCCGCCCGCTCGACATCGCCCGGACCAAGCAGCCGGTCGGCCATCCGCAGCAGCCGGAACCGGCCGTCGCCACGCTCGTCACGCCAGGCCAGCGCCAGTGAGGTGTCGGCATCGCCGGCCAGCCGGAGGCGGGTCGCGTCGACACCCTCCGTCGCAAGCAGGGATCGCAGACGCGCCCCGAACGGATCGTCGCCGGCAACCCCGCAGAACGCCGCTGGCACGTCAAGGCGGGCGAGGCCAACCGCGAGGTTGAACGGAGCCCCGCCCTCGCGGATCGCGAACCGGTCCGCCGTGGATAGATCGGCCCCGGGATCGGCGATCAGGTCGATCAGGCATTCCCCGGCGCAGATGACGGGAGCGGTCGGGGAGCGGTCGTTCAAGGGTTAGCTGGCCCGGGCGCGCGCCGGAGCATTCGCCGGGACGTCCCGGCGGACCTCGACCACGTCGCGAAGGCTTTCCAGCCGATGCATGATCCGGCTGAGCTGCCCGACGCTCTCGACCTCGACGGTCAGCAGCAGCGTGACGCTGCGGTCGTCATGGGTCTGGGTCAGCACCGACAGGATGTTGACCCGCTCGTCCGACAGCATCGAGCTGACATCCTTGAGCAGGCCGACCCGATCGAGCGCCGTGACGCGGACCGGGACCGGATGCGTCTCGTTCACCTCCGCCCCCCAGGTCACCGGAACCAGGCGCTCGGGATCGGGGAGGTTCGCCATGTTCGTGCAATCGTGCCGGTGGTAGACGACGCCACGCCCGCGCGTCGTGTAGCCGATGATCGGGTCACCCGGGACAGGCTGGCAGCAATTCGCCTGGATCGTGAGCAAATTGCCGGCGCCCATGACCTCGACCCGTGCCGGCGTCGTCGGGGCCTTGATCGCACTCGAGACCGGGAAGACATCCTTCGGCGTTTCGTCGAGCTTGGAGACGATCTGCTGGGTGGAAATGCCGCCGTAGCCGATTGCGGCCAGGAAATCGTCCAGCCGGGGATAGCGCGGGAACTTCTGGAGCACGTCTTCCAGCTTGAAGT
>CADCWJ010000321.1 GCA_902806365.1 uncultured Thermomicrobiales bacterium | reverse complement strand
GTGCCAGCCAGCGAGCTTGATCCGCCTCGAACATCAGCGGCTTGGCGCGCTCGGCCCATACCGTAATCACCATCGCATGCGCGGAACGAACGGCGTCTGTCTCGCCACTGGCTTCCAGCAGCCCCAACGCATACTCGCGGATCGTCTCCAACATGCTGAGCCGAATGTCCCCGCTGGAGTCCACGTTGCGCTCGACCAGGTGGTGATCGATCAGCAGTTCCAGGGCATCCAGCATGTGCATCGATGTCTCTTGCGGCATGCCGGAGGGATCGTCGTCGGTGAGGTGGACCAGAGCAGGATGTCGACTCATCGCTTCCGCGGTCTCGACCGTAAAACCTCCGGCGAAGACGGACAGTCGCCGGAACAGAACGCGCTCGCGATCTCCGAGTAGATCGTAGGACCAGGTAATCGCATCCCGCATCGTCCGCTGCCGGGCCGGCGCATCACGCGGTCCACCGGTCAAGAGGGGAAGCCGTCGCTCCAGGCGTGCAAGGAGTGCCACCGGCTCGAGCACGCGGCTCCGGCCAGCAGCGAGCATGATGGCCAGCGGCAATCCGTCGAGCCGCCGGCAGATGGCCGTGACCGCTTCCACATTCGACGGAGTCAGGACGAATTCCGGAACGACGATCCTCGCCTGCTCCACGAAAAAGCGAACGGACGCAGCGCATTCCCCATCCGCAGGAAGCGGTACATCTCCATGGTTGGGTAATGCAAGCGGCGGAACACGAATCTCTTGCTCCAGCGCAAGCCGCAGTGGTGCGCGGCTGGTAGCGAGAACAGTCAAGCGGGGGCAGCCCGACAGCAGATCGGCAATGACCGGAGCTGCGTCAAGCACATGTTCGAAGTTGTCGACGACGAGAAGGAGGTGACGCTCCCGCACAGCGTCAATGAGGAGATCCACGGGAGACGATGACGATGTCTCCCGCACTCCCAGTGCCTGGGTGATCGCAGCCGCGACAAGGCTCGCATCCGGGATCGGTGCCAACGCCACGAATGCAACGCCATTGGCATAGTGATCGCTCGCACGGGCGGCGACTTCGAGCGCAAGCCGCGTTTTCCCGATACCGCCAACGCCCGTCAGGGTCAGGAGTCGCGTCTCCGCCTCGCCCAGAAGGGCAACCACACGCTCGACATCCTGATCTCGCCCGACCAGGGTTCCTGGCGTATCCGGCAGCGCCGAGCCATTTGGCAGGCCCGGCGAATCCCAACGGATCGATGACAATTGCGTTCCCTGAGCGAAAGCAGGCTCCAGCAAGGTTGTTGTGGCCACATGATAATCGCTCGAAAGCAGACTGCTCTCATGTCGGGCACGCGCCCTACATTCACTACATTCAATGGAGATGGGACACACCTCCATCGCGCAACCGGCGCCGGGCGACCGCGTATGGGCGGATTCAGCCCCTCACATCCCACCCCAGACGTGGTCGCGGTCCTCGCTCGTCATGACATGCACCCCGGCACCGTCGGTCAGGCCCGGCTGGAGCTCGATCCCGTGACCGGGACCCGGCGGCGGCGCGATCGTCCCGTTCACGATCGGCGGCAATGACGTCACCAGTTCGCCGTACCAGCCGTGGTAGAACGCCCGCACCGTCTCCTGGACGAGGGCGTTCGGCGCGTTGAGTGAGAGGTGCGTGGAGCAGGAGAGCACGACCGGCCCCGTGCAGTCGTGGAACATCACCGGGCGCTGGTGGATCTCCGCCAGGCTGGCGATCTTGCGGGCCTCCGAAATACCACCAGTCCAGCTCACATCGACCATCACGATCCCCGCCGCACCCCGTTCCAGCACCTCGCGGAACGACCAGCGCGTGGCCAGCGATTCGCTGGCGGCGATCGGGACACGGGTCGAGCGGGCGAGCTCCGCCAGAACCTCGATGTTGTCGGCCTTGAGCGGATCCTCGAACCATGAGGGG
>CADCWJ010000320.1 GCA_902806365.1 uncultured Thermomicrobiales bacterium | reverse complement strand
GCCATGACCTGCCATTCTCCTGTGTACGGATCGACATCCTGCGCATCGCTTGTTTCTGCAGCCCCGCATGGACGGGAAGAACCGCGCCGCCATTGCACCCCATCCAGGCACGGCGGCGGAAAGCCGGCACGTGCCCGCACGGCGATCCGCTCCGGCTCCAGGGCGCCGGCTTTCTTCGCGAGCGCGGACGGTGACCTCGACACGGACGCATCTCCGCCGATCGCCTGCTGCAGCATCTTGGCAACGCCTGGACCTGAAGTGTCAGCACGCAGCGGCTACCGAAGGTTGCCGTCGGTGAGATACATGGATCTCGCTCCTACCTGCCAGGACGATGCCACTTTCCAAAGGGAAAGTCGAAAAATTGAGAGGCAGTCAGTGTGCCAACAATCGAGCGACAATGAGCAAGCGCTCAGGAAGTAGGGCATGGATGCCCTATCTCCGGTGCCTGGCATTGCCGGCGGCCATTGGAGCGATCGGGAACGTCACCGTGAACGTCGCCCCCTCGCCTGGTTCGCTCTGGACATCGATCGTCCCACCCTGGGCGTCGACCAGCGAGGCGACGATCGCCAGCCCCAGCCCGGTCCCGCCCCGGCTCCGGGTGCGCGCCGGGTCGGCCCGCCAAAATCGTTCGAACAGCCGCTCGCGATCCTCGGCGGTGATTCCCGGCCCGGTGTCAGCGACCACGATCGAGGCGCTCGCCGGGGTCGTCGTCACCGAGACGCGCACCGCGGCGTTCGCTGGCGTGTGCGTTCGCACATTGGCCAGCAAGTTGTCGATCACCTGACGCAGCCGCAGCGGATCGCCAAGCACGACTGCCGAATCGGCGAACGTCGTCGTCATCGGCCGGTCCGGGTCGACGACCCGAAAATCCTCCGTTGCGTCCCGTACCAGCGGCACCAGATCGACCGGCGCGCGCTCGACCCCTTGGGATTGGTCTAGCCGGGCCAGCAGCAGCAGTTCATCGACGAGCCGGGCCATTCGCGCCCCCTCCGATTCGATCCGCCGCATCGCGTTGCTGACCGCTGCGTCATCGGGCAGGGCACCCTGCCGGAACAGCTCGGCGTATCCCCGCAGGGATGTCAGCGGGGTGCGCAGCTCGTGGGCGGCGTCGGCCACGAACCGGCGCAGGCGTTGCTCGCTGGCGTCGCGGGCGGTGTCGGCCCGCTCGATCTGGATCAGCATCGCGTTAAGCGCCGAGCCGAGCCGTCCCAGCTCGGTCGCCGGGTCGGGGTCGGGAATCCTGCGGGAGAGATCGCCACCCGCGATTGCCGCCGCGGTGTCGACCATCCGGTCGACCGGGCGAAGCTCGAGCCGGATCAGAAACCAGCAGACGCCCGTGGCCGTGACAAGCGCGATCGCGCTGGCGATCACGAACGACTGGACGAGCTGGCGAATCTCCTCCATCACTTCAAAGAGTGGGGCAGCCGTGACGTGGATGAAGCCGTTCGGACCACGCTCGATCAGCACCCGGTACGAGATCGATCCATCGGTCGAGCGCCGCGTATGGGTCTCGCCGATCACCTCGTTCAGTTGGGGCGAGGGAACGGCTGGAAGCTGGGGCAGGGAAAGCGGGTCTCCGGGGTATCCGGCCGCCTTGTCATCCACCAGCGTGCCATCCGGGCGGAAGACGAGATAGGCGTAGGCCCGCTTCTCCGATGCGGCGGTGGGGTCATCGTCGGAGTCGTCGGGGCGGCCCGGGTCGCCACGGTCATCCCCGAATGCCCCATCCTTCTCGATCCGGTCATAATACGTGGTCAGTTGGCTGTCGACCTGGCGAATCAGTTGGGCGCGAGTGGTGCGGACCACGGCCACGCCCATCAGCAGCAACGTCACGAGCAGGACACTGGCGATCGCGATCGCCAGCCGGGTGCGCATGCTCATGGCGGCCTCCCGCCATAGGCATGCGGGCGGCGGGGCCCGGGCATCACCCCGCCTCGCCGCCCTGCGTCGCCTGGGTTGGTTGGGCCGGCTGACCGGACTGGATGGCGTAGCCGAAGCCGCGCACGGTGCGGATCAGTTGCGCATCGCGATCGCCGATCTTGCGCCGCAGGTAGCTGATGTAGGTCTCGACCGCCGAGGGATCGCCGACGAACTCGTAATCCCAGACGTGATCGAGAATCTGGTTTTTGGAGACCACGCGGTCCCGGTTCAGCAACAGGTAGCGGAGCAGGCGGAACTCGGTCGGGGAGAGCATGATCTCGTCCTCGCCGCGCCAGACTCGGTACGATTCGGTATCCAGCGCCAGATCGTCGCAGACGAGACGGGTGCGCTCGACACCACCGGTGCCCGAGCGGCGCAACACCGCCTCGATCCGGAGCACCAGCTCCTCCAGGCTGAATGGCTTGGTGATGTAATCGTCCCCGCCGCCGGTGAACCCGGCCCGCAGGTCGGTCGGGTCGTCACGGGCGGTCAGGTAGATCACCGGGACCTGATTGCCGTCTGCCCGCAGCTTGCGGCAGATCGTGAAGCCGTCGATATCCGGCAGGTTGACATCGAGCAGGAGCAGGTCGAACGTGCCGTTGCGGGCCACCCCCAACGCCTCCCGCCCCGACGCGCTGGCCGTGACCGAGAACCCGGTGAAGCGCAGCGCGGTCGCGACGAGCTCGCGAATCGGGTCTTCATCCTCGACGATGAGGATCGACCGCTCACGGGTGCCGGCGTCGGAGGAAGGAGGCGAGGTTCGTGATGCCATTGGTGCGTTCTGGTCCCATCGTGCGGCATCGCGCCGGGCCGGTGTCAGGCGCCGGAGCCGGCGGGCGTGCCCATCGGTTGATTGAAGCCCGGGATGTCGGCAAACGGAGTGATCGCGAGCCGCGTCGGTTCCTCCTGCCAGGGTAATCGGCCCGCCTCGCTGGCGAGGAATATCCCGAACCCCGCAATCACGAAGCCGAGGATCAGCACCCCGGCAATCAGCATGCTGATGAACGGATGACGACGTGCGCGATTCATTCCGTGCTCACCTCCAACCCGCGTCGAGGGGCGCCACGCGCTCGTGCCCGCGTGGCGCCCACGATCAGACGCCCTCGGCCTATCCGTTCCGTCGCGCCGAGATGTCGACCTCGAGCCTGATCTCCTGATCGACTGACGCCACCGGCCCCACCACCGGTTCCTCGATCTCGTAATCCGCCATCAGGAAGGTAGTGCTCGCCGTGCCGGTGAGCGTGTCGCCATTCAGCGTGACCTCGGCGTCCCAGGTTGCCGGCCGGGTCACCCCATGCAGCGTCATGTCACCGAGCAGTTGCATCGTCACCGTCTGACCATCCGTCAACGGGCCGTTCAGCCCCTCGATGCTTGCCACGACGAACGTCGCCAGCGGAAATGTCTCGGTCTGCAGCGTGTTGTTGTAAAGGTAATTGTCGCGGCGCGCCTCGTCACTCTGGAGCGTGCGCAGGTCGACGTCGAATCGCGAGCAGACCAGGGGCGTGCCGTCCTCCCCGAGCAGGATCGTGCCGATGATCGCCTGGGTCTCGCCGACCGCCTCGGCCGCGCCGATCGACGCCAGCTCTTCCTGGGCGCGGTAGCGGGCGGCCGACTCCTCACTGACGATCGCATACGACGATGGTGCCGCGGCAATGGCCGCCTCGGTGTCGCAGCTCGCCGCCGACGGAGCGGCGGCCGGCGTGGCCGTGGGTGTCCCTGCCGGAGTTCCCGCCGGTGTGCCGGCCGCCGGGGGCGTCGCGTCCTGGGCCGCGGCGGAGGTCAGGAGGGCGACACCGATCGAGAACGCCAGGAGCGCGATCGCGGCGAATCCGGCGAGGAAGAAGCGAATGCGGTACATGGGTCGGAAACCTTTCATTGTGTCTGTCGGGGAGGCGGTGCGCGGTTCAACCTCGATTCGTCGGGCGACGGATCGAAGGACGCGTACCACCTGGTCTGGGCCGATCCATCTTCTCGCTGGCATCCTCCATGGCTGGTGCGGGAGCGGGCCAGGGCGCCCGGACGGGGTGCCACGCCTCGTGCCTGATAGAGCAACCTACGCCCCACGATAGTGCGACGGATTCCATGCATCCTTGAAACTTGCTGTGAATTTCCTGTGAGTACACGGCCGGGTCGACCCGGCTCGATCGAAGATGCCTCCGGCACCCCGCCCGCGAAGCGATGGGACGAACGACAACGCCCCCGGGCTGGAAGTTGCAGCAGCCGGGGGCGTTGTCTCTGGTCGCGGGTCACCGCATCGCGTCAGGCGGTGTTGTCACCGACCGGCAGTGTCATCAGCTCCACGTCGATGTAGCGGTCCTCAAGCTTCATCGCTTGTGGCTCCATTCCATACGGCTGGAATCCGAGACTGATGTAGAGCACGCGGGCGGCCTCGCTCTCGGAGCCAACGCTGAGATGCAGCAACTCCAACTCCGGGTCCTTCCGGCACTGGTCGATCGCCTGCTCAAGGAGCTTCCGGCCAACACCCTGCCCCCGCAGGGCGGGGTCGGTATAGATCAACCACAATGTCGCCTTGTGCCGTTGCTTCCGCCGGGGCCAGCGCCGCACACCGACAGCGCCGGCCAGCCAGCCGAAAGCGTACGCCCCGAGAATGAAGTTGCCTCCGGTCATCCAGTCACTCCGGAGACGGGGCGGAATCACTTCCGGGTCGGTGCCGCGCTCTTCTTCATACGATGGAACGAACGCTTCAGGATGACGCCGCAGCGCTTCGAGGCGCAGGGCCCGGAAGGCCAGCTCATCCTCCGCCGTCAGCATCCGGAACGACAGCGCTGGGCGCCGCACGAGGCTGAGCCGCTGGTCGTTGCGCGGCTCGGGGTCACGATCGGCGAAGATCAAGGGGAACTCGGCTTTCGTTGCGGGGGTCCGCGCTCGGGGCCACCCTCCCGGAGCGCATTGATCGCACGTACAGTCCAATCAATTGATGAGTCTAGGCCAAGGGTTTCCAGCAAGTCAATACGTGCCCAATTGTCACAATTTCCCGCCGGATTCATGCCATCGGATCAGCCGTATCCGGAAGACAGCTTCAGCGGAAAATGGCCGCCACCCCGGCCCGCCTGTCGCGGGGCTGGTACGTGAACCGGTTCCCTGCCGGAAGCAAATCCGATGCCTGCCAGCCCCCAGACATCACACCATTCTCGCAAGATTGGCCACGAGTCGCGCTCACCGGTG
>CADCWJ010000319.1 GCA_902806365.1 uncultured Thermomicrobiales bacterium | reverse complement strand
GCCCGGACTGGGGTTTCACTCGGAACGGGGGCAAGCTGTGGACGCTAGACGAGCTGATCGACCTCCGCCGCGGCATCGAGGCCGAGGGGCTCCGGATCGCCGCGATCGAGAACATCGACCCCGCTCACTGGTATGACATCCTGCTCGATGGCCCGCGCAAGGCCGAGCAACTGGAGGACGTCAAAACGATCGTTCGCCGCCTCGGGGAGGCAGGCATCCCCTGCCTCGGCTACAACTTCAGCATCGCGGGGGTCTGGGGCCATGTGGTCGGGCCGTTCGCGCGGGGCGGCGCGGAGTCGGTCGGCTTCTCGGAAGCGGTCCTCCCGGAACAGACGCCGATCCCGAGCGGTCAGATCTGGAACATGCAGTACGCCGACGAGGCCGGTCCGGGCACGATCCCGCCGGTGACCCCCGATCAGCTCTGGGCCCGCCTGGGCGACTTCCTCGAAGCGGTCGTGCCGGTTGCCGAAGAGGCCGGGGTCCGCCTCGCGGCCCACCCCGACGATCCGCCGATGGACACCATTCGTGGGCACGCCCGGCTCGTCAACCAGCCGCACCTGTATCAGAAGCTGCTGGACATCGTCCCGAGTCACGCCAACGCGCTGGAGTTCTGCCAGGGCACGATCGCGGAGATGACCGAAGGGTCCGTCTATGACGCGATCGACCGTTACAGCCGTCAGGGCAACATCGCCTACGTCCACTTCCGCAATGTCCGCGGCAAGGTCCCGAACTATCATGAAGTATTCGTCGACGAAGGGGATGTGGACATGGCGCGGGCGGTCGCGATCTATCATGCGAACGGCTTCGACGGCGTGATGATCCCCGATCACACCCCGCAGATGCTCTGCGCCGCGCCCTGGCACGCCGGGATGGCCTACGCTCTCGGCTACATGCGCGCCCTGATCAGGATGACGACCGGCCAGCCACCGGAGATCGCACAGGAGCCGGCTCATGCCTGAGCCCGTGAAGGACAACCTGGAAATCCTGCGGAGCACCCTCTATACGTCGGTGATCGGGGATATCCTCGACCAGCTCGGACTCCACCATCAGTTCCTCCCGCCCGAGATCCGCGCCATCCCCGGAACATCGATGGTCGTGGGCCGGGCGATGCCGGTCCAGATCGTCGACATCGCCGGCCCGGGGGCGCAGCCGTTTGGAAAACTGACCGAGGCGCTCGACCAGCTCGAACCGGACGACATCTACCTCGCCACCGGTGGCTCGATCCCCTGCGCCTGCTGGGGAGAAATCATGACCCAGACCGCCCGCGTCCGGGGCGCCGCCGGTGCCGTGCTCGATGGCTATCACCGGGATACGCGCGGCGTGATCGCCCAGCAGTGGCCCGTGTTCAGCCGGGGCAGCTTCGGCCAGGATGCGGCCGTGCGGACCCTTGTCAGCGACTACCGCTGCCCGGTCGAGATCGGCGGGGTCCGGATCGTTCCGGGCGATATCGTGTTCGGCGATGTCGACGGCGTCGTGGTCATCCCGCAGGATCGATCCGCCGAGGTGATCGAGGCGGCGCTGGCCAAGGTGCGCGACGAGCGGCAGGTCTTGGACGAGATCAGCCAGGGCCTGTCCAGCACCGCCGCGTTCACCAAATACGGCATCCTCTGACGACGCTGGTCCGTTCGTTCAACGGGTGCATGCTTCGGTTAGGTGAAGCGCGACCGTTCCCGTATCCTGCTCGGCTACGTCCCGGTGATCTCGAAGGTGGAACCGAGGGCCGCCGTCGCATCCCCGCCGACCCAGACATCGAAGGGCGCGGCGTCGATCACCCAATCCCGCTCCAGCGGATGCCAGTACCGCAATTCGCCCGGCCCGAGTTCGAAATCCACTGAGCGCGTTTCGCCGGCTCCGAGCGTGATCCGCCTGAATCCCTTCAGCTCGCGGACTGGCCGTGCCGCACGCCCGTGCCGCT
>CADCWJ010000318.1 GCA_902806365.1 uncultured Thermomicrobiales bacterium | reverse complement strand
GCCGCCCCGACCGAGTTGATCGTTCGCGGCCGAACCGCTCACGGGGCGCTGCCATGGGAAGGGGCCAACGCGATCGAAGCCGCGGCGGAGGTCATCGTGGCACTCCGCCGGGAGTATTGGCCGATCCTGGAGCGCCGGACCCATCGACATTTTCATCCGTCATCAGGCTCCGTGAACCTGATGACGGGTGGCGTGAAGACGAACGTGGTGCCCGACTTCGCCTCGATCTATATCGACCGGAGACTGGTCCCGGGCGAAGAGCCGGACTCGGTGCGAGCCGAGATGCTGGAGATCGCCCAGCAAGTTGTAGCCGACATGCCCGGTATAACGGTGACCCTCGGTGATGCCCGCTTCGGTGGCCCGGCGACGCTGGCGGACGAGGGTGAGCCGCTGGTTCGGGCAATGATCGGCGCGAACGACGTGCTCGGACTTTCGACGGAGCCGACCGGATTCAGCATGGCGACGGACGGACGGTTCTTCGCCCGCCAGGGAGTGCCGACAATCATCTATGGTCCCGGCGATCCCAGTCTGGCGCACGTGCCGGACGAATGGGTCGGGATCGACGAGTTGCTACAGGCGACCCGCGCCTACGCGGTCGCGGCACTACGCCTGCTCACCTGACCTGCCCGTCCCGGAGCGCAGATGCACGGCCTGGCTCGCCCTGAGGAGCGCTGCAGTGGTCACCATCGATGGTCTTTCCAGGTGGGCTGCTACGTGGACCGGCCAGGGTCTCCCGGCATACGCAGATCGAGCGACTTCGACTCCACGACCGGCTGTACCATGTCGAGGAACTGGTCGATCGACATCGCCCCCAGATCCTCGCCGTCGCGGAGGCGAACGGCCACGCTGTTGGCTTCCGCTTCGCGCTTGCCCACTACGAGCATGTAGGGAATCTTCTGGAGCTGGGCGTTGCGGATCTTGGCCTGCATCCTTCCTCCGGACGTGTCGACGTTTGCGCGCAATCCGCCGTCCTTGAGGCGATCCCCGACCGCTTGTGCGAACTCCACCTGATCGTCCGTGATCGGAATCACCGTGACCTGGACCGGTGCCAGCCAGGCGGGAAATGCGCCGGCGTAGTGCTCGACGAGGCCACCGATGAAGCGCTCCATCGACCCGAGGAGCGTGCGGTGGATCATGGCCACGCGATGGCGTTCGCCGTCTTCGGCGATGTAGTTGACATCGAACCGCTCGGGAAGGTTGAAGTCGAGCTGGATCGTCGGGCCGGTCCAAGCCCGTCCCAGCGCGTCGACCCATTTGACGTCGATCTTGGGGCCATAGAACGCGCCTTCGCCCTGATCCAGCGTGTAGGCGAGGTTGCGTATTTCGAGCGCGCGCTTGAGCGCGTTCTCGGCGCGTTCCCAGGTCGCGTCGTCACCGATCGCCTTTTCCGGGCGCGTCCCGAGATAGGCTTCGAACCGGTACCCGAACACGTCAGCCACCTCCTGCACGAGATCGATCACGCCGACCAGCTCGTCGACCACCTGCTCGTGCGTGCAGAAGATGTGAGCGTCGTCCTGCGTAAAGCCACGGACGCGGAGCATGCCGTGGAGCGTGCCGGACCGCTCGTAGCGGTAGACGGTACCAAGCTCGGCGTACCGAACGGGCAGCTCTCGGTAGGAGTGAACCTGATTCTTGAAGATCATGATATGGCCGGGGCAGTTCATCGGCTTGAGGTAGTAATCGACCTCTTCGATCGACATCGGCGAGTACATGTTCTCCCCGTAGGTCTCGAGGTGCCCCGATGTCCTGTAGATCTTCTCGGACGCGATGTGCGGCGTGTAGACGAGGTTATATCCCTGGTCGAGTTGCGCCTCATTCTCGAATTGCTCGACGAGGTAGCGGATCATCGCGCCTTTGGGGTGCCACAGGATCAGGCCGGGGCCGATATCTTCAGAGACCGAGAAGAGGTCGAGCTCACGGCCCAGGCGGCGATGATCGCGCTTCCGCGCCTCTTCCAGCATGTTGAGGTAATCGTCGAGCTCCTGCTGCGTGGGCCAGGCCGTTCCATAAATGCGCTGGAGCATGGGGCGTTTCTCGTCCCCACGCCAGTAGGCACCGGCAATTGACTGGAGCTTGAACGGGCCGATCTCGCGGGTAGACGCGACGTGTGGCCCCCGGCAGAGATCGAGGAAACTCCCTTGTTGATACGTTGTGATCGTCTCGTCGTCGGGAAACCCTTCGATCAGCTCGACCTTGTACGGGTTGTCGCCGAACAGGGCGAGCGCCTCCTCCCGGGAACGTTCGGTGCGCACGAAGGATTCGTTTTTCTTGCGGTGGGTGCGCATCCGCTGTTCGATCTGGATGAGATCGTCGGGAGTGAGCGGTCTGGGAAGCTCGAAGTCGTAGTAGAAGCCGTTGGCGATCGCGGGTCCGATGCCGAATTTTGCCTTGGGGAACATCTCCTGGACGGCTTCGGCCATGAGGTGTGCCGCTGAGTGGCGCATCCGCGCCAGCTCGTACTCCCGATCGTTGCCAGAGTCGATGGCAACGTCGATGTCCATCGTCGATATGTCCTGAACGTCCGCTGACATGGGAACTCCCTTGGAATCGGCATCCAGCTGCGTCACATGCGAGCCGGTGAGGACGAAAAACGGCCCGGCAGTCCACAAGGGACGCCGGGCCGGCGTGGTTCCACCCCAATTCCGGTTCACGCGGGATTTTACGCCGCCAACCGCTCATCGCGTCCTGTAACGGGGACGGACCGGAAGTCGCTACTGGGCCAGCCTCAGGGCTTCCTGTTCACGCTTCTGCTCCCAGGTGGTATCGCATTGGGTGGCATGGTTCCGGCTTGCACCATCTCCGGATTCGCTGACCTGCCAACACAACGGACATGCCCTGTTCTCGGCACGTGTCGATTAACTTGTGATCAGACTACGCAGCGTTGGACGACATGTCAACATGGCGCCGCGTCTGCATCGGCCGCCTGAAGGTCAGGAGACCACGGTAGCCAACCAGGGCGATGGCAACCGCTGCCAGGATCCAGGTCGCCGCCCCGCGACTTTCCACTTCCACGCCCCGGTGCGTCTCAGACGGAACCGTTATCGCCGGGACCACGTCGGCGGCGTCGGAAAGCGAAGCCCGCCCGGCTGCCACGGCCGGCCCAAGGGATGCGGAGGGCCTGGCGGAGCGCGCCATTTCGGCCGCCGCCGGATCGGAGAACGACACGATATCACCGACGAACGACCGGTTCGCCGCCAGCAGTGATGCCTTGCGCTCGAATCCGTAGTCAAGCAACACCCGATTGTCGTCGTACCAGTCGCCCGGCGCGATCCCGTCGAGCGTCACCGCGATCATCCGGCGATCTCGCTGACTGGCGATGTTGAGCAGGCAATACCCCGCGTCGAGGTCGTACCCGGTCTTGCCACCGATGATGGGTTCGTAGTCGGTGAGCAGGCGGTTGGTATTGGAGAGCCTGAGCAGGCCATTCGATGTGACATAGGACCGGGCACCCATGATCTCGAGGAGCGGCTCGTTGTCCGCTACATAACGGGCGAAGGCAGCGACATCCCAGGCGCTCGAGTAGTGATCCGGCACGCCCCAGCCGTGCGGGTTTACCAAGTGCGTATCCGTTAGTCCAAGGTCCACGAACCGCTGGTTCATCAGGTCGACGAAGCGCTGGGTTGCCTGTGCGGCCGAATCACCGGGCCGGGCTCCCAGGGTGCGGGCGATTGCGTTTGCGGCATCGTTTCCCGAGGGCAGGAGCATACCGTAGATCATGTCTTCGAGGGTGTAGGTCTCCCCAACCCCGAAGCCCATCAATGTTCCGGATGAGCCGAAGTAATTCCCTTCCGGCGCCCTCAGATCGGAGTCCACCGTCGTGATCGGAGTGGTGAGCGGTGCCATCTCCATCGCCTGGGCGGCGGTGAAGACCTTGGTCAGGCTGGCGATGGGAACCTTGTCGCGAGCGCCGCGCTGGGCGAAAACCTCGCCGGTGTCCATATCGGCGACGATGTAGCGCTTCGAGTTGACCTGAAGCTCGGGAACCTCCTGCGCAAGCACGCGAGTGGCACCGAGGAGCTGTGTCAGGATCAAGAGAATGATGCACATGCGGGCGCGGGCGCGGATCGGTGTCATCGAAGGGATCCTGAACTGCGACGATGAAACGGCACGGGAACCGGAAACATGAAGCGCCGGTCTCCTCGATCGGAAACCGACGCTTGCCGGGTGGGCGATACTGGACTCGAACCAGTGACCTCCACGATGTCAACGTGGCGCTCTAACCAGCTGAGCTAATCACCCGAGAGCAAGCCGATTATAGGCGGGCATCCGAGGATGGTCAACCTGAGCCGGACAGGAGTCGTGATCCTGCGAAGCCTCGGGCAAGTTCAACGAACCCGTCGGCCGTGGTGACGATCCTGCCGCCGCTGGCCTCGATGAAATACTGCACCTGAAGGTTGACCACGGAGCCGGGGTTATCGCCAGCAAGCCGAAAATCGGTCCGGAGCCCGCAGACGCGCTTGCCCTTGGCGAAGGCATAGCCGATCTCGGCGGCGGTGCCTGAATCAACATCGACACCATCGAGCACCGCGAATACCGCATCCACCCCATCGATGCTCGCTGCATTGGCCCGGCCGAGTTCGGTATTGATCAGGGCCAGACGACGATCACGCTCGGTGACACTGTCCACCGCTGCGAGCTCGGCAAATTCCTCGACAAACCGTACATCGTCCCAGGGGTTGACGACGGTCGTGATCGTTCGGAGCCGTGCCACGAGATCGGCGAGGAAGGGGCGGGTCGATTCCGCGAACCCGAGCGGTGAGGCCAGGTAGAGCGAGTGGATGGCTCGAGTATCGTCTGGCATACGGGGCTCCTTGCCGGGAGACCAGACTCCACCGAGCGCTGGCCATCGGCGACCCGATCACGATTGCCGCGACCGAGGGGGAATGACCGGTACCTGCAGGGATCGCCCGGGGGCGCTCGGGCAAACCCTGATCAGTGACCCAATCGGGCGACCGATCTTGCTCGGGGATGCCAGACGAGATCGACCTTAAAGAACTCCCGCATCAGGCCGCTCGCTTCCGTATACAGGGGCCGCAGGCCCTCGTGCTTGAGCTTCCACTTCTTGAGAAGCTGGAACAATACCAGCTTGCTGTCGCCGTTTACGAGCACCTTGGCGGTCCCCCTCCGGTCACCGAGGTGGTCGGCGAGCCAGCGCAAGGCGTGGATCAGGGTCAGGTATTCGGCCTGGTTGTTGGTCACCCCGTCTCCATAATCCTCCCGATTGTGACAGAGTACATCTCCATTGCTGGTAATTTCGTAGCTTCCATACCCCTTGCCGGGGTTCCCCAGCGCTCCACCGTCGAAGACGATCTGGAACGATGGATAAGCTGATTTCGATCTATCCGGAGCGTCCGCCGGTTCAGGCGACATGTTTGATTCTCCCGGTGTGTCTGGCGATTCGGAGACCCAGACGGCTCGCGTTCGCACCGGGGCGTTCGCTCAGGCGTGTGCCTGGGTCTCGGCCGCTTGCCGGATGCGTTCCGCCATGTGCGGCGGTACGGGCTGATAGTAGGCGAACTCGGTGCTGAACGACCCGCGCCCCTGAGTCATCGAGCGAAGGTCCGTCGCGTATCGTAGGGCTTCGGCGGCGGGAATGTGCGCCACGATGGTGGAAAGTCCGTCCGCGCCAGGATCGATCCCGTTGACATGCGCGCGCTTGACGTTGAGATCGCCCATGACATCCCCCATCGACGCCTCGGGTACGGTCACGTTGAGGAGCAGGACAGGTTCGAGCAGCGTCGGAGAGCCACCGAGCACCGCCTTCTTGAAGGCCTCCCGGGCCGCGATCTTGAACGCCATCTCGTTGGAATCCACGTCGTGATAGGACCCGTCGACCAGGATTGCCTTGACGTTGACGACCGGGAACCCGGCCATCGGCCCGCATTCAAGCGCCTCGCGGATGCCTTTCTCGACCGCCGGAAAGAAGCTCCGCGGGACCGAGCCACCGACGACTTGTTCCACGAACTCGAAGTCCGACTCCGGAAGCGGCTCCAGCTCGAGGTGCACGTGTCCGTACTGGCCGGCTCCGCCCGTTTGCTTCTTGTGCTTGTATTCACTCCGGGCCCTGCTGGCGATCGTTTCCCGATAGGCGACCCGTGGCAGTGCCGCCTCGACATTGACGCCGCTCCGCCGGGTCATCCGCTCCAGCGCAATCTCGACGTGGGGAGCGCCAAGTCCCTGCAGGATCGTCTCTCCGGTAGCCGGGTCGCGGGAAACTATCAGCGTCGGGTCCTCCTCGTGAAGACGGACCAACGCCTGGCTGAGCTTGTCGAGGTCGCTTTTCGTCTTCGGGTGCACCGCCGTGGCGTAACCGGACGGCGGGAAAGCGATCGGCGCGATCACGATCGCTGCGCCGTCGGCGCAGATCGTGTCGCCGGTCATGACCGAAGAAAGCTTCGAGACACCCCCGAAATCGCCAGCGACGATGTAATCGGCTGCCGGATGCTCCTTGCCGAACGGGTGAAACACCTGCCCGATGCGCTCACCTTCCCCTCTGGATCCATTGCGAACGTGCGAGTGAGAGGAGAACGTCCCCGAAAACACGCGGAAGAGGGTCACGCGGCCGACATGGGGATCGGCCACGGTCTTGAACGCGAGTGCGGCCAGAGGACCGTCCGGATCCGAGGTGAGGGTGGTTGCCGCGCCCCCGGACATCGCCGGTTCCGTGCGGGCCGATGCCGCGGGGAGCTCGCGGACGATAGCCGACAGCAACGGCTGTATGCAACGGGTGTACTGCGTGGCGCCGCAGAGCATGGGCGTGACCGAACCGTCCTCGATGCACTTCGCAAGCTCGCCGAAAAGTTCCTCGTCGCTAAGTGGATCGTCGTCGAGGTAACGGACCATGAGGTCCTCGTTGTGTTCGGCAATGCTCTCCACCAGCGTGCGGCGTGCCGATTCGCACTCTGCGGCGAGCGATTCGGGAATGGGTACGATCTCGTACCCACCGTCGCTGCTGTCGCTGAAGATCATTGCCGTATTGCTGAGCAGGTCGACAACCCCCTTGAACGACTTGTCGCTTCCAATCGGGAACTGGATCGGCGCCACACTCTTGCCGAACGCTTCCTGGACGGAGGCGACGGTGCGGTGGAAGTCGGCGTTCTCGCGGTTCATCTTGTTGAGGAAAATGAGCCGGGGTAGGTTGTGCTCGTTGGCGAGCTTCCAGGCCAGCTCGGTTCCCACCTGTACCCCGGCTGACGCGTCGATCACGATCACCGCACCGTCGACGACGCGCATTGCGGCATGTACCTCGCCGATGAAATCTGCATACCCGGGAACATCGAGCAGGTTGATCTTGTGATCTTCCCATTCGATCGGGATGACGGACGTGCTGATCGAGAGGCCGCGCTTTATTTCGTCCGGATCGTAGTCCGAGGCGGTGCTGCCGTCGGCGATGGTGCCGAGCCGGGACGCGCCCCCGCTGACGAACAGGCATGCCTCGGCGAGCGATGTCTTGCCCGCTCCCCCGTGCGAGAAGAGGCCGACGTTTCGGATGCGATCCGCAGGGTACTGTTTCATCATTCCGCTCCCGGAAATGGACAGTACCTCGACAGGGTACTGTCGACGGAGCCGCGCTCTGGATGTTGTGATCGCGTCAGTATATTGTGGATTCGCTTACTCGCAACAAACCGGTGGGAACCGTGCCAGGGTAGGGTTCCGCTCCGTTCATCGGCGGCATTGCCTATGGATGGAGGCGCTCGTAGACGAGCCGGAGTCCCTCGATCGTGAGGTCGGGCTCGAAGGCGTGAATCAGCGGCGATGCGTGCGCGAAGATCTCACCGTATCCGCCCGTGATGATGACCGTCGGCTCCCCCTCCATCTCGCGGCGGATGCGCTCGATCATGCCTTCGATCAGGGACAGATACCCGAGCACGACTCCGGATTGGATGGCATCGGCGGTAGACGTGCCGATCGCCTTGGGGGGCATCGCGAGTTCGACCGTAAAGAGCCGTGCCGCGCGACTTACCATCGCTTCGAGCGCCACGACCAGTCCTGGGGCGAGAGCTCCACCGATGTAGGCACCACGATGGTCGACGATATCGAAGTTGATGGCGGTGCCGAAATCGATCGAGATGATCGGGGCGCCGAATTTGTGCACGGCCGCGATCGAATTCACCAATCGGTCAGCGCCGATCTCCGCCGG
>CADCWJ010000317.1 GCA_902806365.1 uncultured Thermomicrobiales bacterium | reverse complement strand
TGCATCAGGACCGGAAACGGCCCCTCCCCCTGGTCCGGGTGAATGACGTTGAAGCTCGTCTGCTTCCCGAGCGCCTCGCTGTGGAACCGGACCGTCAACACGCTCATGCCGGATCGTCCTTTCGTGACCGCGCGTCTCATCCGTGTGCCCCGGCGCCATGGTCATGCCCGCAACGCCCAACCGTATGCGGTCCCCGGGCGGGGATCGCATCTTGCACCCTGACGGCCACAACGCACAATGGTCAGCGGTGCGGCACCTCGAGGGATGAGGCATGCAGATCGACTACGGCGAAACGACACTCCCCATCCTGCGAGAGGCGGACATCGCCGTCGTGGGTGGATCGCTGGCGGGCATTGCGGCGGCCCTGACGCTGGCAGGTCATGGCAAGTCCGTAGTCCTGATCGAGCCGCGCACCTATCTCGGCCGGGAGCTCACCGCCACCCTCCGCCCCTGGCTCACCCTCGATGCTGGAAACGACCCCGGCGGCCTGCCCGGGCCGATCCGAACGATCTTGGCGGCCCACGAGGGGCCAAGCTACCGCGTCGCTGGCGAGATCGCCCTGCACCCGGATGCCATAAAGCGATCGCTGGAAGATGCGCTTCTCGCCGGGCGTGTCGATCTGCTCTATGCCAGCCTGCCGGTCGGCCTATGCCCGGGCGGTTTCATCGTCGGCAACAAGTCCGGCCGCCAAATCATCCGCTGCGACACGATCATCGACACCAGCGAGACAGCTCTCCTTGCTCGCCTGGCCGGTGGAGCCTTCGAGCCGAGCCCCGGAGGACCGGTCCGCTTTGCGCGCACGCTGGAGTTCGACCGTGTCGATCTGATCGCCGCTTCGACGCATCCGGTCCCCGATCACCTGCAGATCGCTGGCAACACTCTCCGCCTCCACACGGGCTATCAGGGACCGGGACATCTGCTGGTCAAATTCGACCTCGACGTTCCGTACGCGGCGGATCAAGAAAGCGCCACGCATGTCGAATTCGAGGCCCGGCGCCGGTCGATTGGGCTCGTCGCGTTTCTCGTGAGCCAGCATCCCGCGTTTGCGAAAGCGCGGTTCGCCGGAGGGTCCCACGAACTCCACGGGCAATGGACGCCTTCGCTCTCCGGGGCACCGCCGGAGTGGTCAACGGCCTTAGGCGACGCATTCGTCCCGCGCCGGACAGCGGCATCCGCAGCGTGCCGATCTCGCGGTTCGCCGGTCCTGTGCCGGGTCTCTGGTGTCTCAGTGAAGCCGCCCGACTGGACGCCGGGCAGTGTGCCTGGTTCCTCGATCCGGTCTGTGGGGCGAGACTGGGCGAGCATTTCGCCAACGCCCTGGTCGCGATTCACGGCGATCGGGCCGCGATGACCGCCCGGTTCACTTCATCGGCCAGCCCTCCATCTCGTTCTGGCCGTGACGACGTCCTGACCATCTCCATCCGCGAGCCGGAGAGTCCCCAGCAGGGCCGGCACTACCGGCGGCAATCCTTGCCCTCCGCGCCGATCCCGATCCATCGCACGGCCGACCGTGCAGCTGACATTCTCGTGGTCGGCGGCGGCTCATCCGGCGGGACTGCCGCGATCACCGCCGCCCGCGAGGGCATGCGCACCGTTCTCCTCGACATGAATCCCGGCCCGGGCGGCACCGGCACCTACGGCGGGGTCGATTCTTACTGGTACGGACGGCACGTCAGCTTCGCAGCCCGGCTGGAAGCGGCCGTGACGGAGAAGCATGCCCGCATCAACCACACCGGCGGCAAGTGGAACATCGACGTCAAGACCTGGGTGCTGCGCGAGATGGCACGCGACGCTGGGGTCGAGACGTTCTTCAACGCCTTTGCGATCGGCACCATCATGGAGGGGAGCCGTGTCCGTGGGGTCGTCGCCGCCACTCGCTGGGGTCCGGTCGCCATCCTCACGCGCGTCGTCATCGACGCGACCGGGGACGGTGATATTGCCGCCTTTGCCGGCGCGAGATTTACCTACGGGGCCGAGCGCACCCACAGCGTGATGTGGTACTCGCTCGCCCAGTACGCCTCCCCGGGCCTGATCCGGAACAACTTCACGAGCACCGTCGATGTCTCGAACATTGAGG
>CADCWJ010000316.1 GCA_902806365.1 uncultured Thermomicrobiales bacterium | reverse complement strand
CTCGGCGGTCGTCGGCGGGAAGGCGTTCTCCCCCGTGCCGGGAACGAGCGTCATCTCCGGCGCGAAATCGACCGTTCCCGCGTCGAACTTGAGCGTCAGGTCCTGCTCCAGCGTGCCGGTGCGAACCGCGCCCTCGACATTGGCGTAGGCAAGCTTGGCGGAATGGTTGAGCCCGAGCGCCTCGGCATTCGCCTCGTCAGTCGTGTCGGTGAGGACATACCAGACGGGGGTTCCGTCCGCCATCCGGCCTTCGTAGAGCGGCAGGGTGATCGTCCCGGCTTCCATGTCGATCTCGCCGGAGCGCAGCAGCTCGACCGGGCCGACCAGGTTCTTGTCGACCTCCGACGGTGGCGGACCGAAGTACGTCGACGGGATGTCGGCCCCGATCGACGCGGGCGCCGGCTGCACCTCATCGATCCCGGCCGGTTCGGGGGTCGCGGCATCCTGGGCGAATGCGCTGGCACTTCCGGCGAACAGGATCACGCCGACCAGCATGAGTTTGAGCACGAGCGAAAAGCCAGCCAAAGCCTTGAACCGGATCATCGACTTCCTCCTTGATGGGGATGGTGCCCTGCACGGAACACCTCCGCAGGGATCGCATGCCGGGCCACCGCGGACCACCAGGCGCCATGCTTCGTGGATGGCGCCTGTCCGGTGCCCAACACCCATACGTTTCCACCGGCCGGCATTCCGTTACGGCGGCGTGCGACCACCTGGGTTCGGCAGCCGGAGGATGAGCGCCCTGGTGTTGGCGCAGCAATCCGGCGGAAGATGGCGGACGTAGAGTTTCGAGACACCCGAGATGGACTGCCGGCATGGCCGTGATCGACCGGCTCCGGCAGCCGGGGCGCGTTTTCACCCGGGTCAGGAAGCCGCCAACGGACAGCTCGGGGAGCATCGGACCGGGGTGCGCCCGCCTTGCATCGCCAACCGGCAAGAGGACAGAATGACCGAATATGCCCAAGGGCCCGCCTCACCCGCCGACCACGAGAGAGCGGCTCCCGCCGTGCGCCAGCGAGTTGCCATCAGCATGTCGTCCAGCGATTCCCAGGTTGATGGCTCGCGGTCCGGGGACCACGATCCGGCCAGCGAGCAGGCGCTCGTGGCGGCCCTGCGGCGGGGCGACGAGCGCGCGTTCGACACGCTCGTCACGCGCCATCACACCGCGATGGTGCGCCTCGCCCGGGTTTGGGTGCGGGATGCGCCAGCCGCGGAAGAGGTGGTCCAGGAAACCTGGCTGGCCGTCGTCAAGGGAATCGATGCGTTCGAGGGCCGCTCCCCACTCCGGAGCTGGATCTTCTCGATTCTCGCGAACAAGGCGAAGCGATGTGGATCGCGGGAGAGCCGGTCTCGTCCGTTTTCGGCATTCGCGACCGATGTCGAGTGGGGAGGCCCACCGGCGATGGACCCCGCGTTCTTCTTCCCGGCGGGTGACGAATGGGCCGGGCACTGGATCGAGCCGCTCCGGGAGCGGGAGGGAAGCCCGGAGCCCCGGATGCTGGCCGAAGAGATGGGCGGGTTCATCCTCCGGCAGATCGACGAGCTTCCTGCCCATTTCCGGGGCGTTATACTCCTGCGCGACCTGCATGGCCTGACCGCGGAAGAGACCTGCACGATGCTCGGGATCAGCGCCTCCAACCAGCGAGTCCTGTTGCACCGGGCGCGGACGAAGCTCCGGATCGCGCTCGGACCCTATCTGAACGGGAACGATGACAATGGTGGATGACGGGCGCGCGGAGCGCATCGACGAGCTGAGCTGCCAGGAGTTCGCCGAGCTCGTCACCGATTACCTCGAAGATGCCCTGGACCTCCCAACCCGGGCGCGCTTCGACGAGCATCTCGTCGACTGTCCCGATTGCCCGGTCTACCTCCGCCAGATGTGGGAGATCATCGGCGCGGTCGGCATCCTGCACGAGGAACACGTATCGGCGGAGGCGCGTGAGGTGCTGTTGAGCCGCTTCCGCTCGTGGAAGACGGCAACCTGAGCGGCGAACGTGCTGGAACGTCATGGTTCTCCCCCGCGGCGATGGCGAGCTGCACACCAATCCTCTCCTGATCGCCGCAGCCCCATCCGGTGTTCCCCGGCCGGTCGCGGCGGACGCGCCGGGCGGGATCGCGGTATGGTGTTGGTTGCAGTGCGCCACACCGACGCGGGATCAGGAGCGGGGCGCCCGTGGGAATCCTGGATTGGCTCAAGCGGCAAATGATCGAACCGGGTCGAGGCGGGCTCGCAATCTCCATCGATGACGACATCGGCCGCGCCACGGTCCGCCTCACGAGCGGGGTCAGGCCCGGCATTCCGGTCACGACCGCCCGCTGGTATCGTCCTGGCGAGCCGGTCGAGGTCGCCGGGTTCGTGGTGCCGGATGGCATGGTCTACGTCGGTTCCGGCCTGCGCTCGGTCTCGGGCTGGATCGAACCGTCACTGATCGATCCGGCCCGCAAGGTCAGCCGCCGGAGCCCCGATACCACCGGCGAGCACGTCAACTTCTGGCCCGCCTATCACACCATCCCGCCCAGCAGCCGGAGCGCCTACCTCGGCTGGCTGGAGCGGGGCCGCCGCGATCCGGGCACCCCCGCCGGGTACGTGCTCCTCTTCCTCTATGGACTCGAACGCCGCGTCCTCGTCGACATCGCGTCCGACACGTCCCTGCGTCTGGAGCTGCCGGCGATCCGGGCCGAGGTCGTGGAGCTCCTCTATCACTACGGCGGCGAGCACCACATGCTCCGGGACGCCGCGACCGAGTTCATCGACCTGATCGACCTGGTGATGAACGGGCCCGCGATCGAGGATGAAGCGACCGCGCCGCCGCTTGCCTACCCGGTCTGGTCGGTCCCGCAACG
>CADCWJ010000315.1 GCA_902806365.1 uncultured Thermomicrobiales bacterium | reverse complement strand
CCGGCACCCGGGCCCAAACGTTTGGTCCCCGGAGGACTCTGGTGTCACGGATGATGAGCATTGCCGGTTCCCTTCCGTCATCTTCGGTCCCGCCCTTCGAGCCGCGGATCGTGGCCTGGGCGCGTTGGTCACGTGAGATCGTCGCGAAGGCAAAGTAGGAAAGCCCCCGGTGGACGTTGCGCTGTCGTCAACCGGAGGTGGCGCGATTACGTGCGCGCCAATTGATGAACGCGTCGGGATCAGGCCCGGTTCATCGTCAGGGCCTGCCGGACCTCCCCGACCGGTAGGCCGGCGAAGTTTTTCACGGGCGGGCACAACGCCCGCTCGAGTTCGGCGAGCGTGCCATCGTCGACGAGCTCGAGAGTCCCGAGGAGCGCAACGGCACCCGGACCGACGCCGCGCTCCGAGCCACTGCTGTCGCTGATCGCGACGCCCAACCGATGCTCCGGGATGGCCATGCACAGCAGGCCTTCCGCCCCCAGCTTGGCGACGACCTTTCCCTCGGTGACGCGCATGATGGTCGTGTCGATCTCCCCATCGCCGGACACCAGCTCGGGGTGCGTCACGATTGCCTCCCGGATGCGATGCAGGGCGACGCGGTACGGCTGTGGCCCGTCCCAGCTCGCGCCATCCGGGTCGGCGAGCACCGCATAGGCGGTAGCGAAGGCACGGACGGGGGCGCCAAAGGTAGGAAGGCCGCAGCCGTCGACGGCTACATCGAACGTGTCACCGGGCAGGCCACACGCCAGGGCCAGAATTTCTCGGATTTCCTGTTGCAGGGGATGGTCAGGGGCCAGGTAGTCCTCGGTCGGCCAACCGTGGTGACGGCAGGTGGCAAGCATGCCGGCATGCTTGCCCGAACACTCGCACTGGACGAGTGTGGGCTGTGTCAGGCCCAGCGTCACGCGGGCCTTCTCCTCCTCATCCAGGGGAGGGGCGATGCCGCACTGGAGATCATCCTCGTGGAGACCGGCTTTCGACAGCATCGAGGAGACCACCGCCTGGTGGCGCCCGGTCGCATTATGCGAGGCGGAGGCGAGTGCAAGCTCCTCTGTGGTGAAGCCATACGCATCGGCGGCACCGCTCGCCACGAGCGGAATCGCCTGGAAAGGTTT
>CADCWJ010000314.1 GCA_902806365.1 uncultured Thermomicrobiales bacterium | reverse complement strand
TCGGCCCGGTCAACGAGGTTCTCGCGAATCTCGGGTTCGACCCGCCGACCTGGCTTGGCGACTTCACCCTGGCCCTGCCGACGATCGGGCTGATCGGGGCGTGGGCGGCGTACGGATTCTGTTTCGTCGTCTTCGTCGCGGGGATGCAGAAGATCCCGGTCGATCTCTACGATGCGGCCCGGCTCGACGGCGCCAACGGCTGGCAGGAGTTCCGCGCCGTGACCCTGCCCGGCGTCCGGCGAGAGATTGCGGTCGTCGTCTCGGTCAACCTCATCAACGCGCTGCGGGCGTTCGACGTGATCAAGGCGACGACCGACGGTGGGCCGGGCGACGAGACGAGCGTCCTCGCGCTGTTCATGATCAACAGTGCGTTCGGCTCCAACCGTGCCGGGTTTGGGACGGCGATCGCGGTCTTCCTCGCGGCCGTCACGTTGGTGCTGTCGTTGCTGGTGCTGCGGCTGTTTGGAGATGACGATGGGTAGACGCCTTTTTGCCTATGCGGTGCTCCTGATCGGCTGCGTAGTCGCACTGGCACCTTTCGTGGTCACGCTGTTCGCGTCGCTGAAGACGATGCCGGAGATCGTCCAGGGCGTATTCGCCTTGCCCGAGCGCCCGATCTGGGGCAACTACCAGCAGGCATGGACGCAGGGCCAGTTCGGTCGGTTCTTCTACAACAGCACGGTCGTGGCGATCGCGGTGGTCGTGCCGTCGGTATTGCTGGCGGCAATGACCGGGTATGCCTTCGCCCGGTTCCAATTCCGAGGATCGAAGGTGCTGTTCGCCTACCTGCTGCTGGGAATGGTCATTCCGCTCCAGGCGCTTGTGATCCCGCTCTTCTACCTGCTCCAGGAGTTTGGCCTGCTGGATAGCCTGTGGGCCCTGATCCTGCCGCAGATCGCGCTTTCGATGTCGTTTGGGACGCTGCTGATGCGGCAGGCGTTCCTGTCGGTTCCGGGGGAGATCGCGGAGGCGTCGGTGCTCGACGGCGCGAACTCCTGGCAGATCCTGTGGCAGATCATGTTCCCGCTCTCTCGTCCCTTGATCGGGACGCTCGCGCTCCTCTTCTTTATCTGGACGTGGAACGAGTTCCTGCTGCCGCTCACGGTCAACATCGATCCGCATTACCAGACGCTGCCGGTGGGGCTGCTCTTCTTCCAGCAGCGCTGGACGTCGAACCTGCCGGTGCTGGCTGCCGGTGCGACGATCATCTTCCTGCCGCTGACCGCTGTCTTCATTGCGTTCCAGAAGCAACTGATCCAGGGATTGACTCAAGGTGCGCTCAAGGGGTGATTACCAACCCATCGGCCAGGGCAGCCACACAGGGCTGCCCGTCCGGTCGTGCCGGGTATTGCCACGAGACCGGGAATGTGATTCCGTAGCAGCACACATCCGTGGCGCGTCTGGCGGTGACAAGCGGCTCAACCCAAACGACAAGGTCGAAAGGAACACGCATGGAGCAATCGGTAGTGCGGAGAATTCTGGCGTGCATCGTCGCGATGACTCTTGTCTTTGGGTCGCTGGTCAGCCAGGCGGTGGCGCAGACGGAGGCAACGCCGATCGGTGATGCTACCCCGGTCGGGGCCGCCACGCCGGTCGCCTCCCCGGTCGCTTCCCCGGTCGCCGCGGACAGCGCGAACGGATCGGTCGATCTCGACATGCTCTTCATCGGGGCACACCCCGACGACGAGGCATTCGGCCTGGCCGCCTACGGTCAGTGGAACGAGTTCAACGATGCCCAGGTGGGCGTGGTCACGATCACACGCGGCGAGGGTGGCGGCAACGCGGTCGGCACCGAGGAAGGTCCGGCGCTCGGGATGCTCCGCGAAGCCGAGGAACGCCGCGCGGTCGGGGTGTCCGGGATCGAGCACATCTACAACCTCGACAAGGTCGACTTTTACTACACGGTCTCCGCTCCGCTCACCGAGGAGACGTGGGGCTACGACGAAACGCTGGAGCCGATCGTCCGTGTGATCCGGGAGACGAAACCTGAAGTCATCATTACGATGAACCCCTCTCCGACGCCGGGCAACCATGGGCATCACCAGGTGGCCGCACGCTTGGCCGTCGATGCCTTCTACCAGGCCGCGGACACGGAGAACTTTCCCGATCAGCTCGCAACGGAAGGCCTCGATGCCTGGAGCGTGAGCCGGATCTTCCGCAGTGGCGCCTCCGGTGAAGGCCAGCCTGGCCCGGACTGCGCCACGAGCTATGTTCCCAACGAGCCGACCGACACGGTCTATGGTGTCTGGCAGGGGACGGTTTCCGAAGCGAACGGTGGACGAACCTGGGTTGACCTCGCGCGCGAAGGGCAGCGCATGTATGCCTCCCAAGGTTGGGCGGTGTTCCCGGATGCGGAGACCGACCCGGCGCTGATCGAATGCAATTACTTCACGCTGATCGACAGCCGCGTCGCCCAGCCGATCGACACCGCGGCCACGACCGCCGTGCTCGACAACGCGGTGCTGGAAATCCAGAACTCGCTGCCGCTCGGTTCCCAGCTTTACCTGACGACCGACGCTTTCCGGCTCCAGCCCGGTCAGGAATTTACCGTCACCTCACACGTGCGCGTGCCAGCCGATCTCGATACGGCAGATAGCGCGATCCAGCTAGTCGCGCCGGAGGGCTGGGAAGTCGTCGGCGCGGCGGAGCTGGACGCCGATCCCGAGGCGACTCCGGTGATCACAACCACGCCGGATGGTGAGATTACCCAGGAATTCCGGATCATCGTCCCTGAAGACGCCGAGGCAAACACCCGATACAGAATTGGCGCCTCTTATGGGGTCGGCCGCAACATCGGCGTCACCAGTGAAGTCGTCGAGGTGGTGCCGCCCGTCTCCGGTGTTCTCGCGCCATTGCCCGAGATTGCGCAGTTCCGCGAGTGGGTGGACCGCCTGGGAGTTCAGCAACTGGACAGCCTGATCGCGCCGGTGCAGTCGATCGCGGTTGGCGCGACACGGGATATTCCGGTCGCCGTCACCAACTCCTCCGATCAGCCCCAAAGTGGCACGGTCACGATCGAGCTGCCGGCCGGGTTCGAGGCCGCCGAGCCGTCGGTGCCGTTCGATGCCGTTGGTCCAGGGGAAACGACTGAGGTCGTCTTCGCTGTGACGAACGCGGATCCTGCGCTGCCGACCGCGAACGAGGGTGGCGAGGAGGGGATGTATCCCTTCTCGATCACGACCGAGGCCGGCGGAACGAGTTCAACGCGGGATGCAGGGCTCAATCTCGTCCCGTCGGCGGTAGTGCCGCAGGCGGCCACGGCTCCAACCATCGACGGCGCGATTGGCGCGGGCGAGTACACGGGCGAGGCGCTCGACCTGAGCCGTGTCTGGGAAGGCGACGACCCGGATTCCGCCGCGGACGCCTCCGGCGAGGCCTATGTGACCTGGACCGAAGAGGGAATCGTGGTCGCGGTACAAGTGCAGGACGAGATGCTCGGTACTGTCCTGCCGGAAGCCGACGCCAAGCGCCATTGGCGGACGGACTCGGTCGAGATCGCGATCGATCCGCTTGGCACGGCGCCGAACACGTCGGCCACCTTCAAGGTCGGTGTCTTCCCGACGACTCAGGAGGGGAACCCCGCCGCCTACCGCGACGCCGACGCCTTCCAAGGGCCGGTCAGTGAGACCGCACCTGGCTTCCAGGTCGCCAGCGCACTGACCGAGCCGTATACGGGATACGTGATCGAGACCCTGATCCCATACGATGCGCTCCCGGCCGATATCGACCCGGCCAATGCCGCGATGAACATCTTCATCTATGACTCGGATACGCAGGACCTCACCGGCCAGTCGCGGCTCGGGTGGTCCGTCTACAACGGCGTGCAGGGCGATCCCTACCGCTGGGGCAAGACGACCTTCGAGGGTTACACCCCGCCGACCGATGCCCGGACCGAGCCGGCGGCTCCCAGGATGCCGCTGGATGTCGCGCTGAGCACCTTGTCACCGCAATCGATCGCCCAATCGGCGATGGATGGGGTTGGGCTTGCCGGAAAACCCTCGGTCGCTGAGGGCGAAGGACTGACCGTCGCCAGCGATCCGGTCATCGAGAATGGTCAGATCACGCTCGACGTTGAGTCCGCATCGGACGGGACTGTCAACGTGTTCCACGGGGAGAATGGAGTGGCGGGCGCACCGGTCACTGCCCAGGTCGCTCCAGGCACGCCAGTAACGATCGAGGTGCCCGCCGAGATGGAGACCGGAGGCGTCCTCTACATCTCGTTCGAGACCACCGAAGGTCTGGTTCAGGCCCTGACCATCCCGGTTGGGGAGTCCTGATCGCACGCGTTCGGCTGACCCCTCGATAGCCGGGGGGGAAGGCTCCCGGAATCGATGATCCCAAGATGACGGCTCCCGGAGAAATCCGGGAGCCGTTGTCCGGGTGGGTTGACGCTGGGACCGTGGCGCGCCGGGCGCGTACCTCCAGGCAGGAAACGGAGAGGGGAGCGCGACACCCGGCGCTTGGTCTGGTCATGCGCACGCTGGTATGCTCGTGAAGCATAGTGAATCGGTTGGTTGATTCCTGCCGCGCTTGCCGTAGCGCTGTCGATCGGTAGGACCTGGCAACCGACGTCCAGGGATGAACCCAATTTCGGTACGCGGAGCCAAGCCCTGTGCCGGCTCGTTCACCCAGTGATGTAAAGAGGGGAACATACGTTGGATCAGACGCGAGCCTCGGACGATCTGACCGTCATTGCCGAGGAAGTAAAGGTATGTCCGCTCTGCGAGCTGTCCCGCACCCGGACCCATGCCGTACCCGGCGAAGGCAATCCCGACGCACGGGTCATGCTGATCGGAGAGGGACCGGGCTGGCACGAGGATCAACAGGGCAAGCCGTTCGTCGGCGCGTCGGGGAAGTTCCTGAGCGAGTTGCTGGCAAAGGCGGGATTGACGCGTGAGGATGTCTTCATCACCAATGTCGTTAAATGCCGGCCGCCTTCCAACCGGGATCCCCTGCCAGACGAGATTCAGGCTTGCTCCCAGTACCTGGAGCGGCAGATCGCCGCGATCGACCCCGATGTAATCGTCACGCTTGGGCGATTCTCGATGTCGAAGTACTTTCCCGGCGAGCGGATCTCCCGGATCCATGGTCAGGCAAAACGGATCGGCAAGCGGCTTGTGGTGCCGATGTACCACCCGGCGGCGGCGCTTCACCAGTCGAGTCTTCGTGGCGCAATCGAGGAAGATTTTGCCGCCCTTCCGAAAGTGCTTGCCGATCAGGAGCGCCATCGGCAGGCGGCGTCGGAGCGGGACGACCCTCCAGCCCAGCAATCGCTCTTTTAGCCGCAATCGGCACGTGCACCCGCCTCCAGGTTCGTCTCAAACCCCATGAGCGGGGTTCGAGCCTATCGGCGCGGTACCCACTGGCGCCGTAGCCCATCACCCCTTGAACGCAATCTCAACCACATTGCCCCCCGTCTCGCGACACGGGGGGCAATTTTTGTAGCGGCTTCACCGGGGAGGACGGTGTGTATAATGTACGTACACTCCGTTACCGGAGCTCCGCTCCTGTCCCCCACCCCGAAGATGGTGCGCTGATACCAGGTCGGGAAGCCAGAGAAGGTGTCGATGGCGACGCAAACGCGATCCCGAACAGAAGCCGCCCGATCGAATGGCAAGCATGCCCGGAGCAAGGTGAAGAAGACCTCCTGGTATCGGATCTGGTTAGCGCGTATTCGCGCCTTTTGCCAGGGGTTGATTCCTTCGATTTCGATTACGCCCCGGCTCAAGCGGGAAATGATCGGGATGGCGCTGGTCCTTTGTGCATTGGTGAGTTCCTGGGCACTGGGGCGGGGCTCCCAGGACGGCGCGGTGGTCTCCTGGTGGGCGGCGCGGCTCCACGACCTGCTGGGTCGTGCCGCGATCCTGGCGCCGATTCTGTTCGGACTGACCGCCTTGCGTGCCCTGGCAAGCCACGAAGGTTCGATCCTCCTCGTTCGGCACCTGATCGGTGGGGCACTGTTCGTCGCTGCGGTCACCGGATTGCTCTCGTTCGGCGGAGAGACGATGTCCGGCGCGCTGGGAATGGTGATCGGCGATGTGGCCCGGGGCGGGCTCGGGCGTGTGGCGTCCGGACTGGTGTTGTTCGTTGCCGGCGTTATCTCCGTCTTTCTCCTCGCGGACACCGACCTGATGTCGCTTGAGAGGGATTTGCGTCGGTTGCTACCGCCCCGCAAACCCAAAGACAAGCCCGCGCCGCCGGAAGCAACGCCTGTCGCGAAAGTCGGAAGCGGGGGCAGGCGTCACCTGTCGTCCGAGCCATCGGTCACGACCTACAAGCCGGTCGAACGGGTCATCAACATCCCGAAGCGGGAAGTCAAGGCGGCTGCCGCCGACCAGAAACCGGGTCCGATGACCCCTCCCGTCCTTACCAGCGGGGAGCCGCTCCCGCTGCCCGATATCCGCCTGCTGCCCTACTACGATGAGGTCAAGCCGAACGCGGTCGAGCTCGAGGCAAAGGCCCGCGCGATCGAGGAACGCCTCTTGAGCTTCAAGGTCGAAGCGACCGTGCGGGAGATCAACCCGGGTCCGGCGGTGACACAGTTCGCGCTCGAGCCAGGTGATGGGGTCAAGGTGCGGCGGATCACCGAGCTGCAGAACGACCTCGCGCTTGCCCTCGCGGCACAGAGCATCCGGGTAGAGGCCCCCATTCCCGGGATGGCGCGCGTCGGTTTGGAAATTCCGAACGCGGAAGTGGCGATGGTCGGCCTTCGGGAGGTGCTCGAAGCACCCGCCTTCGCCCGGAGCAAGGCTAAGCTTCCGCTCCCGCTGGGCCGGGACGTCAATGGGCGCTACATCGTCGGCGATCTTGCCAAGATGCCGCATCTCCTGATCGCGGGTGCCACCGGTGCCGGGAAGAGCATCTGCCTCAACGGGATCATCAGCACCTTCCTGCTTAAGTGCCGGCCCGACGAGCTGCGCCTTTTGATGATCGACCCGAAGATGGTCGAGCTGACCGGCTTCAACGGCGTGCCGCATCTGCAGTGCCCTGTGGTGACCGAGATGGACAAGGTCGTCGGGGCGCTGCGGATGGTTTTGCGCGAGATGAACCGGCGCTACGAGCTGTTCAAGACGCTCGGCGTGCGCAACATCGACGGCTACCGGCTGCGAATCATCGACGAGCCGGAAGCCGAGAAGATCCCCTATCTCGTCGTCATCATCGATGAGCTGGCGGATTTGATGATGACGACGCCGGATGACGTCGAGACGCTCCTTGCACGGCTGACGCAGATGGCGCGGGCGACGGGCATCCACCTCATCATCGCCACCCAGCGCCCGAGCGTGAACGTCCTGACGGGCCTGATCAAGGCAAATGTCCCGGCCCGGATCGCGTTTGCCGTCTCGTCGATGATCGACAGCAGGGTGGTGCTCGACATGCCTGGCGCCGAGCGGCTCCTGGGACGTGGAGACATGCTCTACCTGCCGCCGGATGCCGCCAAGCCGCTCCGTGTACAGGGCGCCTTCATCGACGAGGACGTCAAGGGTATCGTCGACCATTGGCATACGGTCGCCCCCATCCCACAATACGCGCCGGAGTGGCTCGATCTGCCGTCCTCAGACCCGCAAGCGGGAGGGGAGTCCGATGAGGACGGAGATGATCCGTTGATGATCCAGGCGCTGGATGTCGTCCGGCAGCAGGGCACGGCATCGGCGTCGATGCTCCAGCGTCGACTTCGGATCGGCTACAACCGGGCCGCCCGGCTCATCGAGCAGATGGAGGATGATGGGGTGATCGGCCCCGCCGACGGGGTGCGCGGCCGCACCGTGATTCGCGGCGACGAGTGAGGACCCCCATGGGCGCATGGAGTGCGGAAAACGCCGGGCCAGAATGGCCCGGCGTTTTCCGTACGTGATCGGGGCTTTCCGCGCGATGCATGCGTCAGGCTGGTGTGCTGACGACCTCGGCCTCCTCGCGGGATGCTGCCGCTTCGCGAGCTTTCGCGAAGCATGCCGAGCAGTACACGGGGTTGCCGTTTCGGGGTACGAACGGGACGGTCGTGGCCCGATTGCACCCGGCGCAAACGACATCGGTCTGCGCCCGGTCGGGGAGCCCCAGCTTGGCCTTGCGAGCGGAGCGGCACTGCGGACAGCGTGCCGGAATATTGATCAACGCCTTTTCCCGGAAAAACTGCTGCTCTCCAGCGGTCCACGTAAAAGGCTTGCTGCACTCTCGACACGTCAGTGTCTTATCCGAAAAGTCCACGTCGGATCCCTCCGTCGAGAAGGTACTGCGTTGCAACCTGGTGCTGAGCGAGTCGCAGATCGGCCATTCCGGTCCCCAGATCCTCTCCGCTCGACTGAACGCATGGATAATTTCTGGCCATCGCCACGGTATCACGACTGTGCATATATCGCAACTCATATTTCGCGGACAATGAGAAATTGCCCCGTCTCCTGGTTCCGGATTCCCTCGAACCGCACATGCTGTGGACACATATGAATGGTATCATTCGTTGGAGCGGGGGCGACAGTTCGACGCTGCATTGGTCTTTCGCCCGGTGCAAGGAGTGAGACGTGTTGCCTTCCCATAGTTCAGCGACGGCCGAGCCAGTCGGCCGTCTGATCGACGAACTGGCGAAGTTACCTGGAATCGGAGCCAAGACGGCCTCGCGGCTCGCCTACTTCCTGCTTCGGGCTTCGCGCAACGATGCGATCGGCCTGGCGGAGGCGATCCTCGATGTCAAGGATCGGATCCGGCTGTGCTCCAATTGTTTCAATACGACGGAAGATGATCCCTGTCGGATCTGCGCTGACGGCAACCGGGACAACCGGATTTGCGTCGTCGAAGAACCGCTCGACGTGGTCGCAATCGAGCGCACGAACGAGTACCGGGGGCGGTATCACGTGCTCCACGGCGCGATTTCGCCGGTCGATGGCATCGGCCCGGACAAGCTCAGGATCCGGGAGCTCGGGGAGCGGGTGCGGCGCGAATCTCCCTCCGAGATCATTGTCTTCACCAACCTCGACCTCCCGGGAGAGGCGACCGCAACCTACCTCCACCGATTGTTGACCCCGCTGGGTGTCACGGTAAGCCGCCCCGCCAGCGGGTTGCCGGTTGGCGGTGATCTCGAGTACGCCGATGAAATGACGCTCGGACGGGCCATGTCCGGCAGACGGGTCTTGTGACCGTGCGGCATCTCTTGAGCGGGCTTGCTCGACCCCGTAGAATGGTGGCTACGCAGGCACTGGTTTGGGGCGTTGGTCGCCCGGTCAGGGCGCGGCGCGGCAGTATCGGTTAGGACAACCCAGGTTGCGGACGCGATTCGCGCATCCAGTCAGACGATCTCACGTGGAACTCCGGAGCGGCGGCAGCAGCGCGACCGCCGCAATGCACCTGGCGGTGCGGGTAGACCGATCGCGCTGGGCCGATCTCTCCGGCTTGCGGTCACAAATCAGCCAGCTTTCGCCCCATGACTTCGATCCCGGCGGCCCTGCGTACCATCGGGCGATCGCGGTCCTTCGAGCTCTGCTCCCATTCACCGGATACGATCAGCGTGTGTTCGTTGCCCGCTCGGGCGGACGACCGGTCGGTTCGATCGTGTTCCAGGTCCTTGGTCCCGATCAGCGATGGGTGGTTTCGGACATCAGCGCAAACCTCGGCGTCTACGCGGTCGATCCGGTAATCGAAGAGCTTCTCCACCACGGGGTGGTGGCGGCCGGCCTGGAAGGCACCAAACGCCTCTACGCTCATGTGCCGACTTCTTCACCGGTGTTGGCCTCGTTCCGCCGGTGTGGCTTTGCACCGTATACCTCCGAGACGATTCTCGGCGCGCCCTCGATGCCCGTGCCGACGGGTCCGACCCAGGGGCGCCGGCAACTTTCCGCTGATGTCTGGTCGATCCATCAACTCTACCTCGCATCCGTCCCGCGCCAGGTTCAATACGCCGAAGCGCTCACCAGTCATCACTGGGACATCGAGCGCCAGGGATGGAGCGGCACCACACGCAACGGGTGGTTGGTGGAGGATGGATACCAGGCTGTCGGATACGCGAAGGTCGCGTCCAGTCCGCGGGCCCACACGCTCGAGTTCATGATGCATCCGGATCACCGGAAACGGTTTCCCGATCTGATGGGCACGGTCGCCAGGGATTTGCAGGGTCGCCTTGCGCGACCAGCCCGCGTGATCGTCCGAAATTATCAGCAGGAATACCTGACTTATCTCCAGGATATCGGTTTTGTGGTTCAACTGGAACAGGAGTTGCATGTGAAGTACACGACCGCGCCAGTCCGTGCGCCGGCGAACGTCTCGGTGACGTTTGCGTCAGATTTGAAGGAGCCGGTCGGCAAGCGGGTGCCGACCTTCCTGGTCGAGAATGCTTCCGATTCCTCGTCGGAAGCGTCGTAAATCCGGCATTTCGCTCGCGAGCCGACGAGGGACTCGCGGTCCGGGAATGTGTCGCCGATTCCTCCCGAAGCGGTCGAACGGCGTGACCATTCCTCCAGGGAGACAGGGTTGAACAGCAGTCCCCAGGTACTTTCCGAGAACCAGCAACCGTCGGGGTCAGTGACGGAATACGAGATTACCGACGATCTTCAGGACCTCCTCGCTGTTCT
>CADCWJ010000313.1 GCA_902806365.1 uncultured Thermomicrobiales bacterium | reverse complement strand
TCACGGGTTAGAAGGGAACTGTTGACCATGCCCATTCGCAAGTACAAGCCAACGTCCCCGGCGCGCCGCTCGATGAGTGTCAGCACGTTCGAGGAAATCACCAAGAAGAAGCCGGAAAAACGGCTTACGACCCCGCTGAAAAAGACGGCCGGCCGGAACAACCGGGGCCGGATCACGACGCGGCACAAAGGTGGCGGCGCCAAGCGCTTTTACCGGATCATCGATTTCAAGCGCAACAAGCCCGGCGTGCCGGCGCGTGTGGCCGCGATCGAATACGATCCGAACCGCTCGGCCCGGATCGCCTTGCTGTTCTATCGGGACGGCGAGAAGCGGTACATCCTGGCGCCGCTCGGGGTCCGGGTCGACGACATGGTCGTGTCCGGACCGGATGCGCCGATCCGGACCGGAAATGCGCTTCCCTTGCGGAATATTCCGACCGGAACCCAGATCCACAACATCGAGCTCTACCCAGGCAAGGGCGGCCAGTTGTGCCGCTCGGCCGGGGTGTCCGCCCAGTTGATGGCCAAGGTCGGCGACTATGGGCAGGTCCGCATGCCATCCGGCGAAGTTCGGCTGATTCACCTCACGTGCCTGGCGACACTCGGACAGGTCGGCAACGTCGACCACGAGAACATCCAGATCGGCAAGGCGGGGCGCAGCCGGCACATGGGGCGGCGACCGACGGTGCGCGGCTCGGTAATGAATCCGCGCGACCATCCGCATGGTGGCGGTGAGGGCAAGGCGCCAATCGGTGGCCAGCCAAAGACCAAGTGGGGCAAGCCGGCGTTCCAGCGGACGCGCAACAGCAAGCGGACCGATTCGATGATTGTTCGCCGCCGCCCGACGAAGCGGCGCTGACCGGTCAGGACCCGACCGGCGCATTACGCGGTCCTTTGACGGAAGCGTCGCCAACTACGCGGGAGCAACGAGGAGAACAACGTGTCGAGATCATCCAAGAAGGGACCGTTCATCGATCCCAAGCTGCAAAAGAAGGTTGACGCCCTCAACCAGACGCCCCAGCGCACGGTGATACGCACCTGGGCGCGGGCGAGCACGATCTTTCCGGGAATGGTGGGGCACACCATCGCGGTGCATAACGGTCGGCAGCATGTGCCGATCTTTGTCTCCGAGCAGATGGTTGGGCACAAGCTCGGTGAATTCGCCCCAACCCGGACCTTCCGGGGTCATGGCAAGGACGCGGATCGCCGCGGTCGCCGCTAGGGCGACGAGGAGGACGGAAGAGCGATGGAAGTTCGAGCTAGCGTACAACGCGTCCGCGTCTCTCCTCGAAAAGCCCGG
>CADCWJ010000312.1 GCA_902806365.1 uncultured Thermomicrobiales bacterium | reverse complement strand
CGTGGCAAGGGCAGCGGCGTCAGCGTCACTCGTTCCGAGCAGATCGAAGCCGACCTCCGGCGTCACCGGATCGGGCAGCATCGCGCCGAATTGCGCGTCCATGATCTCGTGCGCCTGGTCGGGCCCAAGCCCGCGCAAGGCATCAATCTGCGCCTGCTGCCTGGGCAGGATCCATGGCACCGCGTCCTGTGGCGCGGGAGTGGCGATCACAGCCACCCGATCGACGAGATCCGGCCGGCGGGCCGCGAGAGCCAGGGCCACACGTCCCCCAGCCGACCAACCGGCAATGCCGACGGGTCCACCGGATTCATGATCGAGGACGTCCGCCAGATCGTCCGCCGCCGCACTGACGCTGGCCCAGGTCCCTGGCAGCGGGGGATCGGAGCGCCCGTAACCGGGCCGGTCAACAGCCAGAAGCGTGATCTCGCGCTTCATCGTCTCCGCCGGTCCGGGATCGAACGCGCCTGATCCCGGCGCGGGGTGGCAGAGGACCACCGTCCTTCCCGATGTTGCCTCAGCGAGCCGGTGGACCGCTACGTGCCGGCCGTCCGACACCGCCAACCGCTCCACCTCATGATCGGCCATAACGCTCTCCATTCATGCGTGTCATGCGTGCGGAGGTTCCGTTCTCACCCGAACCATGATCCCTGGAGCCGATCTTAACGAAGAAAGAGGACGGTTTCGTTCCTCCTGGCGTGACGGCATCAGGCCATCCAACGGGAGATTGGCGAAATTCCACGGGCCTTTCGCCACGGCGTCCCGGACGCCGGCACGATCAACCCGAACGGTCTCATCCGGACCGGACGCAGGTATAGGCGGCGTAAGTGCCGACCGGGCTGTGGACCGCGTCCTGAATGGTGAAGCCGGCCCGCTCGATCATCGGCTCGAGCAGCCAGGAAAAGGTGCTGTGTTCTTCCCGGACGTGGGTTTCGAGCTCTTCCCGCGTCCAGCCGTCTGCCGGATCGGTCGCCGCGCCCGCGAACCACTCTTCGAAGACGCGCGCTGCGTCGCCCGGATCGAACGAGTAGACGATGTCGTGCAGGCGAAAGATGCCGCCCGGCTCGAGCATGGCCGCGATTCGGTGCAGGGCGATCGCCTTCCAGAAATCCGGCAGGTGATGGAGGGCGTTGCGGGAGAAGACCACATCCGCCGGGTCTCCCTCGTGCTCGTAGCTGAGGAATCCGGCCTGGACGTCCGCGATGTTGGCGACGCCCTGTTCCCGAGCCTTCTGTTCGAGACGAGCCAGCATCGGCGACGAGACATCGACCGCGATCACCCGG
>CADCWJ010000311.1 GCA_902806365.1 uncultured Thermomicrobiales bacterium | reverse complement strand
GCGGGTTTCGCATTCTCGAAAGCGAGGCCGGGAGCGCGATCGGGACGATCGGGGAAGGTGCGCGCCACATCGTCCTGCTCGGTCATATCGACACCGTTCCCGGGCGCATTCCCGTTCGGATCGACAGCGGCACGCTTTGGGGGCGGGGCGCGGTCGACGCCAAGGGTCCTCTCGCCACGTTCGTGGCAGCCGCGTCGGCCGCGGCGTCGGCCGCCGCGGAGGCGGGAGCGGGGCTCAATGCTCGCATCACCGTCGCCGGCGCGGTTGGCGAGGAAACGATCGACTCGCTCGGGGCGACGGAAATAGCAACCTGGCCCGCACCGGACTTCTGCCTTATCGGCGAGCCGAGTGGCTGGGACGCGGTTTGTCTCGGATACCGGGGATCGCTCTCCCTGATCTACACCCTCCGTCATTCGACGCGGCATACGGCGGGCCCCGGCGAGTCGGTCGCGGAATTGGCGATCCAGTTCTGGAACGACCTTCTCACCGAACTCGACGCCTGGAACCGCGAGGCGACGAACAGCTTCGGATCGATCGGGCATTCGTTGCGTGTCTTCAACACGGTGGGGGACGGGCTTACCGACCTGGCGACGCTCTCGATCGGGCTTCGCCTGCCGCCGGGAATCGATATAGACCACCTGCTGCGGCGAGTGCGCGAGATTGCGAAGGACGCCGAGATTGTGGTCGATGGGCTCCAGGAGGGGTACAGAACGACGAAGCGGAGCAAGCTGGTGCCGCCCTTCCTGCGCGCGATCCGGGCGCACGGCAGCGTGCCGCGGTTCACGCTCAAGCTCGGCACGTCGGACATGAACGTGGTCGGGCCGGTCTGGCAGTGTCCGATCGTCGCCTACGGTCCGGGCGATTCATCGCTCGATCACACCCCCGAGGAACGGGTCGAGATCGCGGAATACCTGCGGGCGATCCAGGTCCTGAAGGATGTGCTGATGGCGCTGTGCTGACCCGTCGCAGGGATGAACCTTGTGTGCATTCGCGGCACCACCTGGCGATTACCGGCCACTCGCGATGCCGCTCACAAGGTTCGCCGCTACGGGGAGGCAAATCGTTCATTTCCTAGGGGCAGATCAATGTGTCTGCCCAGGGAGTGCACCGTGGCATGCGCACTCCTTGCACGCGGCATCGGAGAAGCCATGCCGCCCCAATGCCGCTTTCAGAGACAGTCACAGACGCGATACCGATGCCGCTTACGATGCCGCTTACACGATCGTTCCCGACAAAGCGCCGAAAGCATTACACGTTCAATCACAGGTGAAACGACGACATGACGATGCGACAAGCCAGCACCGGGATTCGCCTGGGCGTGCTGGTCTCCTTTCTCCGGC
>CADCWJ010000310.1 GCA_902806365.1 uncultured Thermomicrobiales bacterium | reverse complement strand
GGTTCACGAACTCCCGCAGTGCCGCCGGACCAGGCATCTCGTCGAATCGCCGCAACACCATCGGGAACACCGCCACCTCCGGATCACCCGCCACGATCATCGGGTCGATCACCAGCCAGGGTTCCCGTGTTCCCGCCAGCACATTCCCGTGATGAAGATCCCAGTTCGCCAGCGTCGCCGGGGCCACCGCCGGGCGCGGTCCGATCTCGTTCGCCAGGGCAATCGCGCTCGTCACCAGCGAGTGCGCGAACGGCCGGCCGGCCGCCTCCCAACGCACCGGCATCGTCGCCGCAATCTCCGCCGCCCGGTCCGAAAGGAGCGGCACACCGGGTGGCGCCGGGATCGCGAGACGACGGATCAGGCATCCGGCGATGCCCGCCGATGCCATCAGCGGCACCATGCCCAGGGAAAGGTCGGGGTCCAGCCACTCCAGGAGGAGTGCGCTTCGACCCGGATCGACGTCCAAGAGCTTCACGACACCACGGCCATTCCATGCCCGCAAGGCGGCCGCCTCGGCCAGATCGCTGCCAGCCGGGAATGCCAGCTTCAGCGCCGCACGACCTTCGCCCCGTCGCACCGGGATCACGATTGCCGAGGTCTCGGCCCTTGGCGCGCCGTCGACCACGAGCGACCAGGCAGCGCACACCTGCGCGACCAGCGCCGGGAGCGACGCGAGCCACGCCCGGCCGGCATCTCCCTCGCGGGCGATCAGCCGCTCCACGAAAACTTCCGGAATCCCGTTCACCGGTCCCCTCCCGGGCATTCCCCCGTCCCGAACCGGCGGCTACCCCGAATGCCCGGCCGGCTCCGGATGCGCTACGCTGACGCAGGATTCCGGGCGGCAATGCCTCGCATTGCCGGACCGCACCACACACGGCGGATGAATACGACCCCGCCCCTTGATCTGTCGCGCGATCAACCATCGCGTTCTTCACGAGGAGCTGAAACGTCTTGGGTGGACTTCTGGACGGGCTCGCGACCTGGGCGGCGGACGTGATCGACGCGCTCGGCTACTTCGGCGTCTTCGCCCTGATCGTGCTCGAAAACGTCTTTCCGCCCATTCCCTCCGAGGCGATCCTGCCATTGGCCGGCTTCCTGGCCGGGCAGGGCAAGATGTGGCTTCCGGCCGTCATCATCGCGGCGACCCTAGGCGCGGTCGCCGGCGCGCTGATCCTCTACGGCCTCGGCGCCTGGTTCGGCGACCGCCGCGTGCGTTGGCTGATCGACCGGTACGGAAAGTGGCTCGGCGTGACCGAGGACGACTTCGACAAGGCCAACGGCTGGTTCGACCGCTACGGCGGGTTGGCGGTGCTGATCTGCCGGCTCGTCCCGATTGTCCGCTCGCTCGTCTCGATCCCGGCCGGGCTGCGCCGGATGAACCTGACCACCTTCATTATCTACACCGCGATCGGCAGCGGGATCTGGAACAGCATCCTGGTCATTGCCGGATGGTGGCTCGGGGACAACTGGGAGGAGGTCGGCGGCGTCGTCGACTACCTCGAGTATCCGGTCATCCTCGGCATTCTCGGCTTCGGTGCCTGGTTTCTCTGGAAACGCCGGATCGCGAAACTGGTGCCCGCCATCAGGGACCGTTCCAGCCGCTAGCAGCGCGCCGGCCGGCACGCTGCCTGGGCATTGGGCGGGCATCAGGAAGGAACGGCCGATGAACCTGAGCAGAGCGATCCACGCCGCCTCGGCCACCCTCCTGGCGATCGTTCCACTGGGCGTGTTCGCCAGCGACGCAACGCCGGTCGCGTCTCCCGGGGCGACCCCGGCCAGCGACGCCCTCCCGCCCCTGCCCGTAAAAATGGTCGCCCAACTGACCGGCTCCGGAGGAATCAACGACACCGTCGCTCGCTTCGGCGTGCATGGAACCGATCTCGGGCACACCTTCATGGTGGGTGACGAGATGTACATGATCTTCGGCGACACCTTCGGCGCCAACGGGTCTGACTGGCGATCCAGCGCCGCCACCGTGATCACCGACGATGACCCCACCGACGGCCTGACCTTCGACCGGATGATCGAGGACCGCGAGGGCCACGCCGCCGAGCTGATCCCCTCGAAGAAGATCGACTTCGACGAGATTACGGTGATTCCCACCTACGGGGTCGCGGTTGGCGATCGCCTCTTTCTCCATTACATGTC
>CADCWJ010000309.1 GCA_902806365.1 uncultured Thermomicrobiales bacterium | reverse complement strand
CGCTGATGGCGGACGGGGAATACGTGTGCGACGACCTAACATCCTGATCCTGTATACCGACCAGCAGCGCTGGGACGCGCTGGGAGCGGCGGGGAACGCGGAGATCCGGACGCCGAATCTCGACCGGCTCGCGGCGTCCGGTACCCGCTTTTCCCATCACTTCGTCCAGAATCCCGTCTGCATGCCTAGCCGGGCCAGTTTCCTGAGCGGGCAATATCCGGAGACACTCGGCATCTCGCACATGGGTGTGCTGCTGCCCGAAGACATCTGGCTCCTGCCACGCTATCTCGGCGCGTACGGCTACCGGACGGCCAACATCGGCAAGCTTCACGCCCTGCCGCACGCCAACCGCGATCATCGGGAGCCGCATCCGCGCTACGGGTTCGATTATCTCGAGATCTCGGACGAGCCCGGACCCTACGAGGATGCCTACCGAGCCTGGGTGCGGGCGATCGCCCCGGAGCACCTCGACGCGATCAGCCTCGGCCTGCCGCCCTCGGCCGCGGTCTGGCAAGCGACGATGGGCGTGCAGGACGGCATCCTCCACCCGGCGGAGCGGTTCCCGAAACGCGCGGTTCCGTTCCCCGCTCCGGACGAGCTGACCCACACCGCGTTCGTCAGCGATCGCACCCGTGCTTTCATCGGTCAGCAGGGTGAATCGCCGTGGCTCTGCATCGCCGGATTCTACTCGCCGCACAGTCCGTGGATCGTGCCACAGCGCTATCTCGATCTTTACGATGCCGATGCGCTCACGCTTCCTTCGGAAACGGTGCGGCAGCCATTTGGCGAGGACGCGACCAACCGGGATTCGCTGGACACTGCGAGCTCCGATGACGAGCTGCGATCGGCAATCCACGGCTACTATGCGATGGTCAGCGAGGTGGACGATCATGTGGGACGCATTATCGACACGCTCGAAGCCCAGGGAATGACGGACGACACCATGGTCATCTTCACGTCCGACCACGGTGAATGGCTCGGCAAGTACGGGCGTTATGGAAAGGGGCATCCGGCCGACGATGCGGTCAGCCGCGTGCCGCTG
>CADCWJ010000308.1 GCA_902806365.1 uncultured Thermomicrobiales bacterium | reverse complement strand
TCGCCGGTCCAAACGACGGCCCGGATCAGTCTCTCGGAGAGAACGGGCACCTGCTCGTGGCCTGGTTCTTCGGCGACCAGAGCGAGGCGGATGCCACAATCGCCCGTGAGACAGGAGAGTCAACCGGGGCGTATGTGATGGGCCGGCGAATGTACGAGATCGGTGAAGGGCCGAACGGCTGGGGTGAGGGCGGACCCAATGGCACGGTCCCGGTCTTCGTCCTCTGCCACGAGCCGCGCGAATCGTTCATCAAGGCATCGGGTACGCCATTCACGTTCGTCTCGGACGGCATCGCCAGCGCTCTTGACAGGGCAAGGGCAGCGGCGGGCGACAAGGATGTTCTGCTGATGGGCGCAAACACGGCCCAGCAGTTCCTGAAGGCGGGGCTCGTCGACGAGTTGCTGATCCATCTCGTACCGGTCGTGCTCGGCGGCTGTTTGCGCGTGTTCGATCATCTCGGTCCGGACGACGTCCAACTTGAGAAGGCGAGCATTGTGGACTCCACCAGCGTCATCCATCTCCGCTATCGCATCCCAAAATAGCGGTCGTTCGACCTGAGCGCAGTCGACTGAGCCTGATGCCCTCGGACCGCTTGGGCCGGGCTCAAAGGAACGCCTGGCCCTGCGGTCACCCGAAGATTGTCCGCTCCAGGAAGGCGTTCTGGAACGCGCCGCGGGGGTCCAGCCGCTCCGCCAGCCGTCGGAACTCCGGCAGCTTCGGGTACCGCGCCTCCAGTTCCTGCGCACCCATCCTGAACTCCTTGCCGAAATGGGGCCGCGCCTCGAACGGGGCCAAGGTCCTCTCGACGATCGGCAGCACCTGGTTCACCCCGTCCTGATCGGGCTTCCACGAGAAGTGCAGGCAGACCGTATCAGTGCCGTAGGCCGAACTCAGCCACAGGTCGTCGGCGGCGACCGTCCGCACTTCGGTGATCAGGAGGTGCGGACGGATCACCGATGCCAGCGCGCGCAACGCCTCCAGCGCAGGAACCGCGAACCGGCGCGGCACCATGTACTCCGCCTGGATCTCGTCGCCGCTGGCCGGCCTTGCGTCCATCCGGAAATGCGGAAGCCGGTCTGCCCAGAGACCGGGCACACCGAGTTGCGCGGTGCAGTTCTCCCCGCTCATCGTCTCCATCGGGTGCCGGTGCCGGGTTGCGGCTCGCGCACCCAGGAACTCGTCCGCCAGCGGCTCGGGGTGGTCCGCGTCGACGCGGCTCTTCCGCCAGACCGACCCGACGGTTTCGCCGTAGTCCAGGAAGACGCTGACGCTGTAGGCGCTCGACATCACGTCGTCGAACCGCTGGTAGAACACGTCCCAGGCCAGGTGCTCGAACACTTCCTGTCGAACCTGGTAGGCGGGCTGCACATCAAGGGTGACGCGGGTCACGACACCCAGCGCGCCCAGGTTCACGACCATCCCGGGGAAGTCATCGTCGCCACGGGAGACCGTGATGACTTCCCCGTCGCTCGTCACCAGTTCCAAGGCCACGACCGCCGTCGCCAGATTGCGATTGGCGTCGCCCGAGCCATGGGTCGCGGTGGCGATTGAGCCTGCGACCGAGATGTGCGGCAGCGAAGCCATGTTGTGCAGCGCGAGGCCTTCGCGCACCAGGGACTGCGCCAGATCGCCGTAGCGCATACCGCCGCCGACGGTAACCGTCCGTGCCTCCCGGTCGATCTCAAGTTCCCCGGCGAGCGCTTCCAGTGACATCAGCACGTCAGAGTCAGCGATATCGTTGAAGCAGTGACGCGACCCGAGCGCTCGAATCCTGGGAGCGCGTGCCACGATCTCGCGAAGCTCGTCGATCGAGCGGGGCTGATGGATCGCCTCCGCCCGGTAGGTGTAATTCCCCGCCCAGTTTCGCTCCCTGGTCAGCATGCCCGGCTCCCGATATGGTGGTTGCTGTCGCTACTCCGATCCAACCATCATACGCGCCCCGGGAGCCATGGGCGCGGGCCGGCCGGCGGGTTCGGGCAGCAGGGCCGGGTTACCCGCCGGACTGGCCTAGGCGACCGGCTGCGGGGTCGAGGCAGCCGTGAGGGCGCGGACGATTAGCGCCGACGCCAGCGGCACCTTGTAGCCGTTCTTCGAGAGGGGTACGGCGCCCTCCAGCGCGGCCCGGGCGGCCCGCTCGAACAACGTCCGATCGGGAGCGGCGCCAACCAGCAACGCTTCGGCTTCCGTTGCCCGCCAGGGCACAGGCGCTACGCCGCCCAGCACGAGCCGCGCCTGGGTGATGCGCTGGTTCTCGATCACCAGTTTCGCCCCGATCCCGACCTGCGCGAACGCCCACACCTTGCGATCCATCGCCTTGAGATAGGTGCTCTGGGCCGCCGGGGAGGCGGGAATCGTGATCGCCGTGACCATCTCCG
>CADCWJ010000307.1 GCA_902806365.1 uncultured Thermomicrobiales bacterium | reverse complement strand
CTGGTCTGGCCCTGGTTTGCCTACATGGACCGCACCTACGGTGACTTCACCGCCCTCGGCCGCATCCGCGACCTCCAGTACTGGAATTACAACGACTCGGGACCGCCGTCGATTTGGGACCAGCTCAGCAGCAGTTCGTTCGTGTGGGACCGCTGGCGGGAAACGTGGGGCCATTTCGGCTGGCGGCTCATTTTCCTCAGCAGCAGCCTCTACCGCCTCCTGCTCTGGGTCACGCTGGTGGGAACGGTGGGCATCGCGGTCTGGGCGTACCGGTTCTGGACCGTCCAGGGGCCGATCCTGCGCGAGGACGACCCGGTCCGCGCCGCCACCCTGCGCGAGCGTGCCGGGTCCGTGTTCGACCTCCAGCGCTGGCAGGTTGTCGGCATCCTGACGCTGGGCGTGATGTGCCTCGTCTCCTACTACGCGATCCTGCAGTTCGGGACGACCTTCTCGCTGACCCAGGCGCGGTACTACTTCCCGGCGATCGTGCCCGCCGCGATCCTGCTGATGCTCGGCTTTCGTGCCCTGTTTCCGGAGCGTGCCCTGCGCTGGGTCCAGACCGGGTTCTTCGTGGGCATGGTCGCGCTCACCCTTGTTATCTACACGGCCTATGTGATCCCGTACTGGGCATCCGCGTTCCCGGAACCTACATCACGCGCTTGCCGGGCAGATCCGCGAACGCGTAGTCACGCCAGACGGGGATGCCGCAATAGCGCTCACCCTCCGGGCAGATCGGCCGGGCGCCGCTCCGTGACCGCGGCACGCACGGCGGACCATCGACGTACGAGCCGATCACCGGATGGACTTCCCGCACCTGTTGCACTTCCTGCCAGGCGGTCTCACTGATCTCCCGTTGCGCGTCGAGGCACAGCCGCTTGATCCACTTCCAGTAATAGCCGGCGAGCGTACCACTCTCGTAAAAGCGGACGCGATGCGCGTTGGGCAGCAGATAAAGCGCGGCTTCGGGCGATGCCCCGCCATCGAGCAGCGCGTTCTTGGCATCCCATAGCGCCCCCACCGCCTCCCGGTACTCCGCAAGCGCGGCGGGATTGCGCCGGATCGCCCAGGGTACGATCACGTCCGGATCGCGCCGCAGGTGGGCCGTCAGCAGCGGGCTTGACGATGGCGTTCCCCGGTGCCGCTGGCTCTGGGCGTCCTCGGCACCGCTGATCCGCTTCTGGAACGTGAATGGCACGTGGTTCATGCTCTGCATCAGCTTGGAGTGCATGCCCATGTACAGGGAGTGGCCGAGGTACTGATTCTTCGAGCCGTCCAGCACCGTCGCGATCGCATCGGCGTCGCTCATTCCGTCCGCCGGCTGACCGATCACGGTTCGGACCGCCGAAGCCATCGTCGCCTCGCCGTTGGGATCGAACGAGACAAGGCGGCTGTTCCGCTCGCCGAGGGAGGCGTCGTACTCCGCGAAGAAGCGCTCGGCGGTGTCGGGCGATTGCCCGAGGTTCGTCTTCCAGGCGGCGAAGACTTCGGCTTCGAGCGTCTGGTCGGCCGCGAGCGCGCGCATGTCGAGGGGATGACCCGGCCCGCCGAGGAAGTAGGGGTCGACCGCCAGCACCTCGGCGATCATCCGGTTGACGATATAGCGAACCTCACCCGGCGCATCGGGTCCATTGGCGAGCACGTAGTAGCGCAGCAAGGTCAGCCCGTTAACGGTGTGATAGAGGTGGGCGGGGGTCGCCAGCGGCAGGATGTAGCGCGCCACCTCCTGCGCCCGCTTCTGGACCGCGTCGTCGACCCGCTTAATGGCGGCCTCGCCCTGGGCCTTTGCCCGGGCCGGGAAGACCTGTGCGTAGAGCGCCCGGAAATCCGGGGTCAGGATTTCACCCAGCCGTCGATAACTTTCGAGCGATCGCGCGATCGCCCCGTCGTAGACACCGTGCAGCCGCTCGGGCAGATCGGGCGATGCCATCGCATCCCCCGAAACCGTCCGGTAGCGCTGCGATACCTGCTCCGAGTTGTAGAACGGATGGGAATGGAAGAAGGACCAGATCGCGAGCCGGGACACGTTGTCCAGCACGAAGACGAACGTCGCGTGCTGGAACGTTGTATGGTGCCCGGCCGCGAAGAGATCGGCATAAAGCTTGATCGCGCGAGCGCGGCGGCCCTCGCGTTCCGTGGCGCGTGCACCATCGAAGTGCTCCGGCACCGGGCCATACACGAGCTTGCGGACGTTCTCGACCCTGGCTGGCCGCTCACCGTAGCAGGACCAGGCCGCGGCCACCGTCAGCGCGAACGGATGAGCCGTCGACTCATCACGCAGCAGCGTGACCTGGGGCACGTCGGACCGGAACAGCAGCGGCGTGTCCAGCGCCGGCGCAGGAGAAAGCAGACGGGGGAGCTCACCGGCCGGGGCCGGCTGCAGTCGATCAATGGTCATGGCGCATCCGTATTCATCCCGTATCAAGCCGCTCACCATACTGTCCGTACTGTACGTTCACCTGTCACAGTGTATCAGCCCCGGAGCCTTTCGGGGGCCGCGATTCAGATCACGATCAGCGCGTCGCGCTCGATCGCATCGCTGGCCACTCGACCCCCATCCTGTGTCGCCCACGCTCCAACGGCGCGGAGTCCATCCTTCTCCTCGTCCAGCAAATTCTGCTTCAGCGCCGTTTCCAGCGCCATCCGGGCATGGCTCGCCAGGACCGCCCGATGGCGCTCCGGAACGAGCGCGGCGACCTGCCGGCTCCCCTCGATCAGATGCGCCATCACCACCAGATCGGCCGCGCCGTAGTGCCTGATCTGCGTGTACGCGGTGTCGACCAGCAAGGCAAAGGTGACGGCCTCCAGAAAGATCGCTGGTCGGCCATCGACCTCGACGACGGTGGGCGGGGCAGGGCGATTCCCCACTCGCACCAGGAGGTCGTTGAGCTGATCGATCGTCTGGGTCGCGGTCGTCGGATCGTTGATGGCGGCGGAGATCGCCTTGACAGCGATGTCCGCGATCTGCCGGAACCCGAACGCCACGTCGTGCTGCAGGGTGCGCTCGATGCCGAGCACCAGATTGTCACGCACCGCACACACATCGGCGTCGGTCACTTCTCCCCGATCCGGCCAGACGCGCCCAAGCGGCGCCCCGACCAGGATCCACGCCCCGCACGGATGCAGCACCTGAATCCGCAGCCCCCGCTCGCGGGACACGTCGATCAGGTGGTCGAGGTCGATGTCCTGGATGTAGCCGCTTCTGGTGGCGAGAATCTCCACGAATGGCCCCGCCGGCGGGCGGGCGGCCGCGCTGGCGGCACTGGGCATTGGAAAGGTCTGATCGAGCAGTCGCTTCGTATCGCCGGAGGCCCGCTCCAGGATGAATGGCACCTGAAGCTGCCGCGCCGAATGATGGATAAACCAGATCAACCCGCCGATACAGACGAGCGACAGCGCGATCGCGACCGTGACCGAGATGACTGGAACAAATGCTCCGCCAACGTCGTCCTGGGCACGAACGGTCCGCAACACCAGCATGCAGTAGGTGAAGGTGCCGATCATCACCGCGAGCACGACCTGATTGACACGGTCGCCCGTGAAGTGACGCATGACGCGGGGGGTGAACTGGCTGGAGGCGAGCTGGAGAGCGACGATCACGATCGAGAAGATTGTGCCGGTCACCGTCACGATCGAGGCCGCAATCGCGCTGAGGACGCCGCGCGCACCCTCCACCCCGGCGCCGAAGAACAAGGAGCTTGAGGTGAACCGGTCGCCCAGCGTCAGCGTGCTGTCCAGCTTCACCAGGAGCAGGGCGAGCACCGCGCAGAGAATCGTCCCGCCGGCCGGAAGAAACCAGAGACTCTCCTTGGCATCCTCCCAGCGGGTTTGGACATGTGCCGGGACGAGCCGGTTCAGCGCGTGTTCGATCCGTCCCCAGGTGGTCATCGGCTCCTCGTTGCCCGATCACCGCGTGCCTTCACGTTGCGATCCAGAGCCGCGACCCGGATGATCCGGGCCAACTCGCGTGGATTACTGTAATTCATCGCATGCGGCGCCTTCGGAATGATCAGTGCCCGCGCGTTCGGCAACATCGCCGCCATCGCGCGCACCCACTCCGGGGGCACGATCGGATCGTACTCGCCGCCGACTACGATCACCTTCGCCAGCACCCTCGGGAAGCGCTCCTCCTGACGGTCGGCAATGCCCCAGTGCAGGGTCAGGAACCCCCGGCGCGGGCCCGCCCGGACGAGATCGGGAAGCCACACCCGCCACAGCGACGACGTCTCGCGCGGGACATCGATCAAGCCCCGGAGCATCAGCCGGGGGATCGAGGCAGCCGTCGGGTCCATTGTCGGCGCTACCAGCACCAGCGTGTGAACGAGATCCGGGCGCCGTTCGGCAAGCATTGTCAGAACCTGGCACCCGAGCGAGTTGGAGACCAGCATCGCATCACGCAGCCCGTGGACATCGAGCCACCGCGCCAGACCCGTCGCCAGGCGTTCGAGGGTCCAGATCCCCGTGTGCGAGACACTCCTGCCGAAGCCGGGAAGGTCGGGCACATAGAGGCGCAGGTGGTCGTCGAGGAAGTTGGCAACCGGGCGAAAGTAGGAGCCGGACACGATCAGGCCGTGGATCAGCACAACCGGGCGCACCGTCCGCTCGCCGCTGTCCGAGATCCGGGCGTGCCAGCGCGCGTCGTCGTCGTCGTACCGCTCCGTGATCCAGAACCGCCCCGGCCAACCCGGGTCCACTCCTGGAGCCCATGTCCAGGCCCGCTTTCCGGTGAGCCGGCCGCTCATCGGTCGACGGCGAGGGAGTCGATCGCGTGGCGGCACCAGTCGGCGACTTCCTCGCTCAGCTCCAGTGCGTCCAGCCCGTCGCGGCTGACCCAGCGCATACCCTCGGCCAGCGCCGGGAGCGGTTCATTGGCGGAAACCGCCAGGGGACGGGCGAGGTAGATCAGATCGATGTGCTGGTGATCCGGGCCGATCTCCTCGAGCTGGATCCCTTCGGGGCGCACGAGCTGCCTGGGCTGCCCCGGGTGATCCCGCGGCTGGCCCGGGGCCCCGGTGAGCTCGATCGCCAGCCCGGTTTCCTCGAGCACCTCGCGCCGCGCCGCCTCGTCGGGCAGCTCGTTTGGCTCGATGTGTCCGCCCGGCGGAAGCCAAAGGCCGAGCTTGCGGTGGCGATGGAGGACAACATGATCCGCCAGCACGACGAACACGGCCACCGTGAAATCGCGGGTCATCACGTGTCAGGAGCCATTCGCCACGTCAGTCTGGGGTGCGGCCGGAGGAGGCGGAGGGGTGGAAGCAGCGCTGCGGCCCCGACGGGCGGCCGCGGCGGCCTCCTGCCATGAGGCGCGGTCGAGATCGCCGGAACCGGCCGGTTGCGGCACGTCGCTTTCCCAGCCCGACCATCTGGACGCCGACCCATCGTGGGCGGGACTGACCGGGGGTCGCGTACTCTCCGGCGCTGACGCTGAGGGCCGGAATTGCGTGGTCGTCGCTACGCCGGGTTCCCCGGGCGGCGCGGGACTCGCCGCGCGCTGGAACTGCGTATCGGTCCCCGGCGCGGGCCGGGCCTGCATCGTCGTCTCCGCGCCAGCCTCCGGGCGTGACGGCCCCGATGATGGTGCACCCCCGGTCGGTGGCCGCGCTGGGTCGTTGGCCGCCCATGTCGAGGCAGCGCGCCATCTGGCATCCGACACGACCAGCAATGGCCCGTCGTCTTCGCGGTTGAGCTGACCGATGGCCCAGAGCAGCCCAACCAGCACAGCATGGATAATGACGATCAAGGTCCAGATCGGGATCGCCCGATCGACCCAAATCCGCTCCGGCGAGCGAAGCAAGTTGACCACGAACATCGCGACGCTGCCGAGCGCAAGCATGCTGACATGCAGGCTCAGGAATCCGATCCCGCGCGCCCAGTCGAGAAACCGTCCGCCCGCACCGAGGCTGCCGGAGCCGGACCGGGACGCCTGGCGATACCAGTCGAGGGATTCGAACGGCCGCGTTGGTGCGGCCGGATGTTGGTCCGTCATGGCTTGCCTATCGGATTCCCCATTGTCGCGCGGGCCACCGTTCCGGAATGCGATCAGCGCACCGAACCGCCAATACCGACCGGAGCGGTTCCCCCCAGCAACGCGCGGATGCGTTCGAGCTGCAGCTCATCGTTCGTGGCGAGACTCTGGATCCGGTCCGCCAGGGAGGTCGTGCCCTCGACCGGTGCCGACCAGTCTGCATCGCTGATGCCCTGGATCATGCTCAACGTCGTCGCACGGGCGGTTCCGAACTGGGAGATCAGCAGCACCGTGGTGTCATCATCGGTTTCCGTGCCGATGATCGGCGCGTCCTCGCCCTGGATGTCGACGGACGGCACACCGGAGAGCCGCTCCTTCAGCGCCTGAGCGAACCGGAGCTCATCGGCCCGCATCTTGTTGACGATGTCGTGAACGGAGCCGTCGCTCCCCTCGCGCGTCAGCTCGGTCTCGGCAAGCGGCCGGACCGTCATGTTTAGCTCGCGGTAGGTCGCGATAAGGCGGTCGATGGTGGCGCGGCGGGGCGTCTCCGCCAGTGACGCACCGCTGCCTGAAGTCGAGTGCGTGTTCGCGTTCGTACTCAATTCGAGTCTCCCTTCAGAAACCAGCGCCTGCGCCATCCCAACCCACGCGGTGCGCGTCGTCGAGCCTTCATCCAACAAGATACCAAGAAAGTGTCAACGGCGGCATGAACAAGGGAGGCATGTGGCCGGATTCTCCTGGCCCGGACGGCGACACAGCGCCGCGTACAAGCCGGTCCTGGGCTTCACGGCAAGTGCTAGACTATGTCTACGCTCGGCGTGCGCGGCGGAATCCGGATTGGGCGTCCGCCGCCCCATGAACGCTCGACGATCGGACTTACGCTGGTGCCTGCCCTCTCCGACTGCCGCCCCGCACGTATCAGAGAGACGATTAATCATGAATCAAAACGCCTCGCAAACGCTCAGCCGGGACCAAATCCGTGTACGAACCCCGATGCGCTGTCCGATCTGTCAGGAGCACCTCCGCGACACTCTTATCCGTGACCTTGGCGGAGTCACCGCCAGCATCGTTTGGCAACTCCACGCGGGGCGGTGCGACACACATGGCTGGTTCCAGACCGAAGTCGTGTCCCGGCCGCCACGCGAGATCTTCGCGGTCACCAAGCCGTTCGGCGCGGCGCGGCGAATCGTGATCGAGGGGCGTGAATACTTCGCCTTTCCGACCACCTGGAACGATCTCCCCGCCGACGAGCGCCGGATGCCGGTCGATCCGCTCGATGAGCGGTACTGGCAGACCAAGCGCCTTGCCTGAAGCCAGCGTCGGCCAGG
>CADCWJ010000306.1 GCA_902806365.1 uncultured Thermomicrobiales bacterium | reverse complement strand
GCCGATGTCCGCCGTGCCGACTCTCGCCGCGCCGCGCTGGTCGGTATTGGGAGAGGTTGCCGTGTTGCCGGCGTTGATGGCGGGCGATCCGGGCAGCAGAGCGTTCGTCATCGTCGGACCGCCGTTGTTGGCGAGCCCACCGAGATGAGGATCCTGGCCGACGATATTGCCGGTCGTGTCGCCCGTTACTGTGCCCCCACTGCCGAGGAGATTGTAGCCCTGCGAAGTCAGCGGCGTGCCATCGAAATCTCCGGGACTATCTCCAAAACTACCAGAAGACACTAGGTTCCCGGCAATGATCGAATTTCGGGCATTGAAGGTGCCATGGTTGTTATAAATGCCGCCCCCAAAACCAAAAACAGCGGCTCCTCGGTTGGAGGTCACAGTCGTATTGATCAGGTTCAATGTGCCGGACCAGACAAAAATTCCGCCCGCGTCTCCTTGAAAAGCTCCATTTTGCGAGACGGTGGAATTGGTCAGCGTCGCCGTCCCGCCATCGAGGTATAGCCCCCCGCCCGCATAGAATGAACTATTGGACGCGATGGTTGAATTAGTGAGAGACACGGAACTGTTGCTGACGTAAATCCCGCCGCCGTCTTGCCCAGAAGAATTGCCCGAGACCGTCGAATCGGTGATGGTCGCCGATGAACCCTGAAGATAGATGCCGCAGAATTGATTGTTGCTGACGATCGAGTTGACGAGAGCCAGCCCGCCTCCGGTCAAAATTCCGCCGCCGGGATTATTTTTGATGACCGAATTCCTGACGGTCAGGTTTCCCGAGTTCCCAATTCCGCTGCCGTTGTTATTGCGGACAACGCAATCGGTGAGGATCAGGTTTCCCGAATTGCCAATTCCATCGCCCTCCGAGCTAGTCAGACCGGAAATGGTCACCGTCACACCGCCGTCCACGGCGAAGCCGCCGTAGCGAACGATCAGCGCGTCCGCGCCCGGTCCCTGAATCGTCAGATTCTTGGAAATGTTGATCCTCCCGGTCGTCAGCGAAATCGTGCCGCCCACCGCATTGCCGAAGGTGATCGTGCTGCCAGCGCAGGCATCAATCACCGCCTGCCGCAGCGTTCCCTCGCCATTGTCTGAATTATTCGCCACCACCGGGTTCGAGACGCAGACTGGAGGCGGCGGCAAGCCCGAGTCGAGGACGCGGAGGCGGTATTCGGTGACGAACGAACTGGTGCCGCTGGTCGTCGTGACCGAGAAATCGAACACGCCCGTCTGAGCGGTTCTGCCGCTGACGGCGCCGTTCGTCGAAAGCGAAAATCCGGTCGGCAGTGCGCCGCCCGTCAGCGACCCGGCGCCGATCGTGTAGCTGTAAGCGATTTGGGTGAAAGCGTCGGGCAGTTGGACGACAAAATTGCCGCCGTTCGCCCGGTTGTTGACCTCGAACGCGCCGATGTCTGCCGTGCCGACTCTCGCCGCGCCGCGCTGATCAAAAGCGGGCGAAGTCGCCGTGTTGCCGGCGTCGATGGCGGGCGATCCGGGCAGCAGAGGGCGCGTCAGCGCCGAGCCGCCGTAGAAATCGACGCCACCGAGGCGAGGATCCACGCCCAGGATATTGCCGGTCGTGTCGCCGGTGATCGGCGTCGCGTTTCCATTAGGCGAAGGGTTGACGAGCAGATTGTAGCCCTGCGAACGCAGCGTAGAGCGGGAAAGACCGTTGATGATGGAATTCCGGGCGCTGATCACGGCGTCCGGGGCGGCAGAATGCCTGTGTTCTACCAGAATGTTGTCTGTGACGGTGGAGTTGATCAGATGCAGTTCCGCGGCTGGATGATCCTCGTTGTTCTCATCCACGGTCAGCATGAGAATTGCGGTTCCGTATCCTGGATGGCAGAAGTCGTTACAATTTCTCTGCGCAAAACCCCGATCTTCATTGCCCGCGATCGTGGAGTTGGTCATCGTCACTTTTCCGTTTCGGTTAGCGATTGCGCTGCCCCAGATAGGAGCAGTCGTAGTCCCAGGACCCACTACGATGGCACCTTCCGTGGCGACATTGCCGGTGATGCTTGAATTGGTGAGGGTCACGCTGCTCGAGCTGCTGGCGTTGTAAATTCCGCCGCCCGTCGCTGCAGAATTGTCCCGAATGGTTGCATTGATGATTGCGGCATTGCCGCTGTTATAGATTGCACCACCCTCACCTCCCACGTTGTGGCTGAGAACCAGGTTGGCGACCGTCAGGTTTCCGTGGTTCCTGATTCCGCCGGCGACGTTATCGCGGACGACGGAATCGGTGAGGGTCAGGTTTCCGTAGTTCACAATTCCAGTGCCACCTCCGTCCGCGATCGTCAGACCGGAAATGGTCGCCGTGAGGACATCGCCCACGATGAAGGCGCCGTAGCGAACGCTCAACGCGCCCGCGCCGGGTCCCGCGATCACCAGACTTTTGTTGATCGTAATCACATCGCTCAGCGGAATCGTGCCGCGCACGCCATCGCTGAACGTGATGAAGCCGAAGTCGGGGGCCTCAAGCACGGCCTGCCGGAGCGAACCCGCGCCGCTGTCGGCGTTGTTCGTCACGACAACGGCTCTGCTAAACTCGACCTGATCGAGCAGCACGGTGAAATCGCCCGAACCGCTGGTGATGAAGGCGACCTCCAGGCTGGCAGCGGTGGCGGTGAAGGCCGCCGACGTTTGCTGAACGTACGGGTTTGTGCCGCCTACCGCCCGCACCGCGTGCGTGGGCACCACCTCTACGCCGCCGACGGTGACCTGCAGGTTCGCCGGGTCGGTGGCGATACGCCGATTCTCGTAGTAACGCAGCGCATACTGTGCGCCCACCACAAAGCCCGACACGGTCTGGCGCATCGTGTTCGGCCCCTGGATGAACGCAACCTTCCGCCCGTCGGGGATCGCGCCGTTATCGGCGAACGGGCCGGTGGACTCGTTGAGCCCGCTCGCCCCTGTCCAGCCGGTGATGGGGCCGTGGCCGGAAGGAGGCGGCACACTGTCCGCTTCAAAGCTGGGATTCGCGACGATCCCCCAGGGGACAATCTCGACCAGATCGAGCAGGACCGAGAGGTCGTCGGCTCCGCTGACCGCAAAGGCAATTTCCAAATCCGTCGCGCTGGCGGTAAACACCTGCGACGTTTTCTGCACGTAGGGATTATTTCCGCCGACGACCCGAACCTGGTGCGTCGCCACCACGGTGACCCCGCCTACGGTGACCTGCAGATATTTTTCCGGGTCCCCACCGGTACAACAATCTTGCCGATTCTCGTAGTAGCGCAGGCGATACTGGTTGCCGATCGTAAAGCCCGAAACGGTCTGCCGCATCGTGCCCGTCCCCTGGATGAACGCCACCTGCTGGCCATCGGGGTTTATGCCGTTATCGGCGAAGGCGCGCGCGCTGCGGTTGATGTTGAGCCCGCTGGCGCCCGTCCAGCCGGTGATCGGGCCGTAGCCGGGATAAGGCGGCGCAGGGTCCGCTTCAAAGCTGGGATTGACGATCGTCTGGCCGGCGGCCGTAGCCGCGAGGGCGAAAAAAGCGCAAAGGATGGGGATGAGGCCCAGCAGTACTCGACAGGTTTCGGAGACGGAGCGGAGAGCAGTCACACGTGCACAAGCGCAATCCGCCGCGCAAAAGGATCATCGACTTCGCTAATTCTCGCGAAATCGGAGCCGCGTTGCCCGTTCTAACGCGTTGCCGGCGCTGCGAGACCGCGTGCGAAGCCGGGTCGCGCATCCCAGATCCAGACGAGGCCGTCGCTGGAGGGCGCAGCGAGTTGTGCTCCGTCGGAGCTCCACGAAAGGTCGTGAAACATCCCGGCCTTCCCACGTACGACGAAGGCTTCCTCGCCGGTCTGCGGATCCCAGATGCGGACCGCGTTATCGATCCCGGCAGACGCCAGCCGTGAACCGTCCGGACTCCATTTGACGGCCTCGACGAAATCATTGTGCCCTCGCATGGTCTGCAGCTTCTGCCCGGTCGCTGCGTCCCATGTCAGCACGAGGAAGTCCGCCGCGCCGGATGCCAGAGACTTCCCGTCCGCGCTCCACGACACCGCAATGGTGTGACCATTGTGACCTTCCATCCGGACCAGCTCGGTCGCACGAGCGGGGTCCCAGACCTTCACCAGCTTGTCGAAGCCGCCACTCGCCAGGCGATCACCCTGCGGGCTCCAGGCGAGCGTGCGCACTCCTTCGACCCTACCGGCGCGCCGAGGGTTTTCGTGTGCCTTGAAAAGGCGAACCGTCGCAGTCTTGTTGAGATGCTCGGCAATTCCAATCGTGCCGTCCTGCAAGCCGGCGGCGAGGGCGGTTCCGTCCGGCTTCCAGGCGACAGACCAGACGGCGCCGTGACCACCCGGAAAGCCGAACACTTCCCGGCCCGTGGCCGCATCCCATATCGTGGCAGTTCCGTCGAGTCCTGCGGAAGCGAGCCGCCTTCCGTCCGGACTCCAGGCGAGCGCGCGAATGAGCCCGTATTGCGGAACGATCTTGCGCTCGTCGTGCGCTGGGATCGCGAGCTGCTCGCGGCGCGTCGCCGCATCCCAGATCCGGATGATCCCCTCGTCGCCCGCGGCAGCGAGCCG
>CADCWJ010000305.1 GCA_902806365.1 uncultured Thermomicrobiales bacterium | reverse complement strand
GGTCACCCTGGCAAAGCAGATCGACCAGGATCACCCCGCCAAGGCTGTGCCCGACGGCGACGATGGGCGGTTCCAGCCCCTGCATCTGCTCCTCGACGTAGTCCCGGAACGTCTCGCCGTGCCGCAGATAGAAGGCGACATCGGCCAGGAAGGGCGCGGCGTAATCCTGCATCAGGTGCAGGCGGCGCTCGCGCACGAACTCGGTTCCCCGCGTCTGCAAAAAGCGGAGGAGCCGGTTCTCGATCAGGGACGACCGGGGGCGCCTGTCCTCATCCCGGGTCAGCGCCCGCTCGATCTCCGCGACCACAGCGTCGCGCGCGTCGGCGTCGAGGGCGGCCTTCGGCTCGCTGCCGGGACTCGCGAATCGTCGGCGGGCGAGTGCAGTGGCGACGATCGCCTGGGCAACGACCCGGATCAGCCCCCGGTTTGCAGCGGGGACGGAACCGTAGCCATCGGTCGTCAGTTCGTCGCTGACCGCGATGTCACTCGCGGCGCGGGCCAGGTCGTCCTGGCTGAGACCGGAATCGTCCACCCTGGGCGGGTCGTGGGCAATCCGGTTGACGACCTCGATCAGGGTCGGCGCCGCGTCGGCCCCGACGCCCTCGGCGGCTTCCAGCTCCGGCAGGGCGCTGAAAAGGACGACCCGGAGCTCCATCAGCGGATCGCGGAGCAGCATCTCCCAGGTTGATGTTTCACGATCAGCATCCGCGACGACGGCGGTCGGATCGGCCGTACCGGCAGCGGTGGCATCTGGAACGGTACCGGGCGGGAGCGTCTTGGCGACAAGCGCCCGCCACTCGTCGTCGAACTCGTCGCCGATCGTGACCCCCCACTCGCAACCGACGATCCGGAAGTCCGCCAGGTCGTTGGCAATCAGCCCCGCCTGGACGAGATCCATCGTGCGGTCATACCCGCCCTTCCGGACGCCGGTCCCATGCACGAAGAAGAGCGTCCCGGTCATGTCCCGCCTTTCCGGACCAAACGTCGGACGACGCGGGAGAGCCCGCATTCCCACCGTTCCCCGCCGGGATCATGCCACGCCATCGCTCTATCGGCCGAACCCGAGGTCTTCCGGATTGACACACCGTGATGATCCCGGCAGAATGGGCTCACTCGGCAATCCGATCCCCGACTGACCGCTCGGGACCGCGATGCACGCTTACTGTCGGCCGCTTGCCGCAGAAGGAGGACCACCATGCGAGCCATCACTTCCGGCGTGCTGCGGACGCATCTTCCCGAGGCCTCCAGCATCGACTGAAGCCCCCGGCTCCTCGCCGGAGCGCTACCGCGCCAGCCGACGGGGCACTTCGAATCCTGATCTCCGTTCCACGCCAGACGCCAACGATCTGACCGGCCCGCGACAGGGTCCGGTTCTGTTGCGTTGTGACGAACGGAGACAGTTCCCGCATGTTGACCTCCCTGACCTCCCTCTTCTGGCGGCCACGCTGGCCGGCCAGACCTGTTCCCGTCTACCTGCTGTTCAGCGGCGCGACGGCACTCTTCTCGACGCTCGTGTTCACGCTCAATCTCGTCTACCAGGCGACCGTCGTCGGGCTCAGCCCGTTCCAGCTGGTGCTGGTCGGGACCGTCCTCGAAGCGACCTGCTTCCTGTTCGAGGTGCCGACCGGGATCGTCGCCGACCTCTACAGCCGGCGGCTCTCGATCATCATCGGCTTCGTCCTGATCGGCGCCGGGTTCCTGCTCGAAGGCTCGGTCCCCACATTCGCCGCCGTCCTGACGACGCAGGTGCTCTGGGGTATCGGTTACACCTTTACCAGCGGGGCGACTGAAGCCTGGATCACCGACGAGGTTGGCGAGAGGCAGATGGCGCCAATCTTCCTCCGTGCGACGCGGGCCGGACTGGTCGGCACGGTGATCGGGATCGTGTTCAGCGGCTCGCTCGGCCTGATCGCGATCCAGCTTCCGATCGTGCTCGGCGGGGTCGGCTACCTCACCCTGGCGCTCGTGCTCCTGCTGGTGATGCCGGAGTGGAACTTCCACCGCACGCCGCCGGGCGACCGGACGACGTTCCAGCGGATGACGGCCACCTTCCGCGACGGCCTCGCCCTCGCGAGATCGCGCGTGATCGTGCGGACGCTGCTGCTCGTCTCGCTGGTGATCGGGCTCGCCAGCGAGGCATTCGACCGGCTCTGGGTGGTTCACCTGCTCGATTCGTTCACGTTCCCGGAGGTATTCGGGACGCGGAACCCGGTGGTCCTGTTCGCCCTTCTCGCGCTCGCCGGGACCCTGCTCTCGCTCGGGGCGTCGGCGGCGATCGAGCGGGTCTCCCCCGGCACGATCTCGCACCTGCACCCGACCCGGCTGATGGCTGTGCTGACCAGTCTCCAGGTCGCCGCGATCGCCCTCTTCGTGCTGGCCGGCGTGTCCGGTACGCTGTGGCTGGCGATCGGGGCACTCTGGCTCAAGTCGATCTGCGGCACGCTCTCCTACCCGATCAGCGCCGCCTGGATGAACCGCAACCTGGAAGCGGGGACGCGCGCGACGGTGCTCTCGATGGGCGGGCAGTCCAACGCGATCGGGCAGGTCGTGGGCGGCCCGGCGCTGGGCTGGGTCGGCAGCGCGATCTCGGTCCCGGCGGCACTGATCGGTTCGGCGATCGTGCTGTCGCCGGTGGCCTGGCTCTATGCCACGGTCGCCAGCGCAAGCGATGGTGAGCGGGAAGAGCTTCCCGGGGACGAGATCGCTCCCGCTACCTGATCAGCGTCTTTGACGACATCTCCAACAAACTGGCGCGAACACCCTGCTACGATGGCCGGACAATCTTTGGCTCATCCGCTTCGCACAGGAGGATCCCGATGGCTCGCAACACCCGGCTCTTCATCCTGATCGTCGTGCTCGGGATGGCCGGCATGATGAGCCGGGCCGCCGCGTCATGGGCGCAAACCGACGCCACCCCTCCGGCATCGCCCGCAGCGTCCCTACAGGCATCGCCGGCGGCGTCACCCGTAGCATCTCCCCAGGCGTCGCCGGTGGCCGGGGGGACGCTGCCGCTCCCGGCCAAGGCGCAGGTTCCTCCTGATCTGGTCATGACGGAGGACCGCGAACGCTCGCTCGACGAGGTCACGGTCAACTTCGCCGACCCGGCGGCGGCACGGCAGCAGTTTGTTGAATGGGGATGGCAACGCAACCAGATTCGCGCCTTCCACACGCCCGAAGACGCTCCCGTGCAACCGGAGCGGATCGATGGCATCTACGTCAGCGTCCACGAGTTCGGCACGCCCGAATTCGCGGCGGAGGCCCTCGATTACTCGTTCGACGTGCAGTCGGCCGACGGCGCCCTCGCCGAGATCCCGATCGATCCGCTCGGCGAGACAACGCGGGCGCTCTACGGCACGTTGTCGTACGGAAACGAAGTGACCATCTACGTGCAGCGGGACAACCTGCTGATCCGGCTCTCGGCATCCTCCCCGACCGGTGATCCGAGAGCTCAGGCGACCGACCTAATGGAAACGATGCTCGGCGGATAACCGTCATCCCCGGGAAACGCGAACCACACCGGGTGCATGACAGGGTGCGCCCGGCGCGGGCCGGTCAAAGTTTCTCGAAGACGAGGATCATGAAGCGCGGGAAGCGGCTTCCCCTGGGCAGGACCCAATCGAGACCGAACACGTCCGGCACGTCGACCACCTTGACCTGGCGAAGCCCGGCGTCCATAAACGCACCAGGTACTGCTCCAGCGTGCGGTGGTCGTAGCGGGCCCTGATCCCCTGCTTCCACATCCCGAAATAGGTGCTCATCGCGTCTTCCGCGAAGTAGTCGGTGACGTGCTCGCGGACGACGGAGGAGTAGGGGTTGTGTCTCGGCGCGGGACAACGTCACCCAAGGTGCAGGAGGAGCCGCGCGCCGAGGACGCCGGTGGGCGGCAGGGGGCGTACGGTACGCACCAAGCCCTGGAGGTGGTTGGGGTCGCCGAGCCAGCGCTGGGCCACTCCCTCGCCGCGCAGCCAGGGAAGGCAGCGACGCGAGACGAAGCGAGCGTACGGAGTCAGCCGGTCGGCAACCGGATCATCGCTCGGCAGAACGTTCGCCAGCACCTCGCCCGCCCGTGCGCCGGACTCCAGGGCGAACGCAATCCCGGCACCGGTCAACGGCCCGACCAGCGAGCCTGCCTCGCCGGCGACCAGCAGGCCGTCAGCGATGAGGCGGCGCGGGCGCGGGCCGAGATCGAGCGGCCATGAACGCGGACGGCCGACCGGCGTGGCATTGCGGAGCCAGGCGGCCGCGGGCGATGCCGGGTCGCTCACGAACCGCTCGTAGAGCGACCGCAGGTGCTCGTCGGCCCCACCTTCGGTCAGGGTGCCGACACCGACATTGGCGCCTCCGTCCGGAAGCGGAAAGACCCAGCCGTACCCGGGCAGCACCCACGCGTTGAGGCAGAAGGCGATCCGGTCCACCGGGGCATCGACACCGGTGAAGTAGCCCCGCATCGCGATCCCGCGTGGCGGCCCTCCATGGTGTCGTTCGTCCTTTGCATCCGAAGCGAGGCGGCAGCCGTAGCCACCGGCGATCACCACGGCCCGCGCGTGCAACGTCGTGTCGCCGCCCGGGGCCGCGACCGCCACCTCCCGCCCCGTACCATCCCAGTCAGAGACGCGCCGGACGTTGGCACGCCGCAGCTCGGCTCCGGCACGCTCGGCGGCGCGGACCATCGCGGCGTCGAAGACGGCACGGGGAATGACGCGGGCATCTGAACGAGCGAGCACGGCTCGTCCCACGCCGGTTCGCGGGGAGAGGTCGAGCTCGCCATGATCGGCGGCGACGAGCGCCCCCCGCAGCCGGCCGTAGGGTGCCAGGTCATCCTCCGCGATCCCGAGCTTGCGAGCCCACGACATCGCCCGCGCGCCGATCAGGTCGCCGCACGGCTTGTCCCGCGGGAAGGCCGCCCGATCGAGGAGGAGCACGCGCCGGCCCGCCCGCGCGAGCGCGATCGCCGCCGCGCTACCGGCTGGCCCCGCCCCGATCACAATGATCTCCGCCTCTTCCCGCTGCGTCCGATGGTCGGTCATGGTCCTGCCCCCGTATGCTGATGGCGTCGATGCTGCTCCGGCACGGTGATGTCCGGTCCGAACGTGCTGGCGTGGGAGGTGCGTTGCGTTAACCGCGACGTGGTCCGATGATGGTGCGCATGCCTCGCGCGAGTCGGCGATGTGTGGCACCAGGACTTGAGCAGACGCAAGCGTCGGTGTCGATTCGTTCGTGTGGCCTGACTACGTGGCCGGGAGGAAAGTATGGGATGTCTGGGTGGACTCTTTCGGCGGTTCGTGCAGGGCTGGGTGATTGCGAGGGTCCTGGGCTGGATCCGGGGGCGGGGCCAATCGGGCGGCGGACGGCGAAGCGTCTGATACCGTTGCGGGGCCAGCGTACCTTGTATCGGCTGCACCGTTGCCGCGGGGAGGGAGGTCGTACGGATTTCCTTGCCAGGCAGCGGGCGTAGATTCCCTCGGCGGAATCGGGACGTCGAGCGGCGGGAGGCGTTTCCAGCGGCTTGCGGGCGATGTCGTTCCTCGTTCTCTGCATCACCGTGATGAAGTTGCCTCGGCCGCTTGTTCCAGCGTGAGCAGCACGGACGGTCCCTCGACCGTCGGCACCAGGATCGTGTCGTTGCCTGCCCAGCCAAACCCCTGAACAGCCTGCACGTACGTGAATCGGGGCTCGACATCGATGGAGTTGGGTGCCCCGCTGGCGCCGGTCGAGGCGATCGCCAGGATTGCCGGCGAGCCCGGATGGCTGATGCCCAACACGATGGCGGATCCATCCGGCGACACTCGCGCGGGCGCGACGATGAGCGTCTTGTCGGCCACCTCCATATCGCTGCTGTCGATCCCCACCACCTCTTCGAGTTCGAGCGGCACAATGGTACCGGTCTCGAGATCGAGGGCGAAACCCAGGCTGCGGTCGGGATCCGGCGCGTACTGGCTCGCGAGCAGCGGGGAGTACCCGAGCACGACGGTTGCCCCATCGTGCTCGTAGATGTCTGGCGCGATTGGCGCGGGAAACTCGTCGTCCGCGGTGC
>CADCWJ010000304.1 GCA_902806365.1 uncultured Thermomicrobiales bacterium | reverse complement strand
GACCATGCATGGTCGCGTCTTCGTTGGCGTACGATCTCCCGATACCTCGGGATCACCGGGAGCGGCGATGACCACCGTAAAGCAGGCGAAGGCGGTCGCTCGCCGGTGGGTGATCGATGAGGCGGCGAACATGGCGGGTTTCTCAGGCGCCCTCTTCGCCGGCTCGGCGATCCGGCTTCCGGACGATGCAACGCTTCCCCCAACATCGGACGTTGATCTCACGATCGTACTGGATACCGCCCAACCCCCGGACAAGATCGGCAAGTTCCCTTGCCGGGGTGTCGTGCTCGATGTGTCGTACATGGCCGCCGATGCCTTCCGCTCCCCGGAGGCGGTTCTCGGCGATTACCACCTCGCCGGCGGCATGGCGCTCCCCGGGATCATCCTGGATCCCACGGGCACACTCGCCTCCCTCCAGCGGGAGGTCGCCGATCAGTTCGCCCGGCCCAATTGGGTCCGGCGGCGGTGCGAGCACGCCCGCGACAGGGTGCTGGCCGGCCTCGAACACATACGGGAGGATGCTCCGTTGCACCAGAACGTGCTCGCCTGGCTCTTTCCGACCGGGGTGACGACCCATGTCCTGCTCGTCGCCGGTCTCAGGAGCCCGACGATCCGGACTCGATACCTCGCGGTGCGTGACGTCCTCGCCGATTACGGCCAAATGGATGCCTACGAGCCCCTGCTGGAGCTCCTCGGATGCGCCGGGATGCGTCAACCCCGCGCGGCGCACCACCTGGTCGCCCTCACCGGAGCGTTCAATGCCGCCAGCGCGATCGGCAACACCGCCTTCCCCTTCTCCTCGGACATCAGCGAGACCGGCCGTTCCATCGCGATCGACGGCACCCGTGACCTGATCGAGCGCGGTGATCACCGGGAAGCGATCTTCTGGCTGGTCGCGACATATTCGCGCTGCCAGGCGATCCTCGACCGCGACGCGCCAGCCCGGCGGGAGCGGTTCGACGAGGGGTACCACGAGCTGCTCGGCGACCTCGGGGTCGCGTCGTTCGGCGCTCTTTCTTCGCGGGCGGAGGAGACCCGGGATGCGCTCCCCTGGATCATGGACGTGGCGGAGGCAATCATCGCCGCGAACCCGGCGATCGACACCAGCTGAGCGGGCGGCGCCAGATACCCCGGGCACGTGCCGCGAATCACTCGCCGTCTGGCTCGAGATCCGCCGCGTAGGCGCGCAGCGACCGCCCGTATCGCCTCAGCGACGCGTCGCCACTATGGTCTCCTGCAGCGTCCTGGAGCAGCAGGAGCGCGGCCCGTCGATCGTTCCCCGCACTCAGCTCCACCAGGGCGAGAAATGCCGTCAGCGCCCGGAACCCGGGCCACTCCATCCGCCCGTGCTCGAGCAGGGCCAGGGCTTCATTCAGGCGCCCGAGATTGCGCAGCGTGCTTCCGGCCTGCACGAACAGTTCCGGTCGCCTCGCTTCCGGCAGGCGCTCGAACCCGAGAGCCAGCACGCGGTCATAGGCCTCTATCGCCTCGGATTCCAACCCTTCGTTGTCGAGCGCCGAGCCGAGCGAAAACCAGGCGTCGGCATCCTCCGGACTCGTGCTGGCCCGCTCCCGCAGCTCGTTCAACGCTGTGGATATGTCGCTCGTGTCACCGTTCCCGTCCATCCACTCCATCCCGATCGCCCCGGCACGAACTGTCAGGCGCTCCCCTATCCTCGTGCGAGCGTATGCTGGAACGATACACAGCCGCCTTCGTCAGCCTTGAG
>CADCWJ010000303.1 GCA_902806365.1 uncultured Thermomicrobiales bacterium | reverse complement strand
TTGCTCGCGGGGGCGTTGGTCGGGGCGATGATCGCGTCCAGCCCGTGTGTGTCGAGTGCGGCGTCGATCCCGTCGCGCCGCCCCAGGCGCTGGAGATTGGCGGCGGCGGCGATGTAGGCGGGATCGTCCAGCCCCGTTTTGGCTTCCGCCAGCAGGAAGAGGGACTGATCGAAGTAGGGCATCTCCTCGTCGGGGTGGGCGTCGTTGAAGGCGATCACGTCGGCCAGCGAGCGGATCGGTGACGAAGGATCGAGATATGTCGCGAACCACGAATTGAGGTCGGCCTTGAGCTCCCAGAGCAGCAACTCCAGGCCGTCCGGTGTGCTTCCGATCTCCGCCGCCGACGGCATCTCGACCGGATCGACGATCTCGGCCCCGGCCGCCTTCATCGTTGCGATCGCCTCGTCGAAGACCTGATCGGCCAGTGGGCTGAAGCCGGCAGAGCCGCGGAGCACGCCGATCCGCGCACCCTGAAGCCCCTCCGGGTCGAGTTGGGCGGTGTAATCGATGGGTTGAACGCCGCCCTCCGGCTTCGGTGGGTAGCGGGGGGAATCCGCATCGCTCACGGGGGAGGCGACGGGCGTCACCGCGTCAGGGGAGGCGCTCGGCCTGGCGGCTGAGGGCTCGCCCCCGGCTGGACCGAACGCGCCAGCGTCCGTCTCGGGCGTGGCCCCGGCGGGGTAGATGCGCGGTCCGCCCTGGGCCGGATCCTCGCTGCCCTGGATCGCGAGCAGACCCAGCAGCGCCGCCGCGTCGGCGACCGAGCGCGCCATCGGGCCAACCGTATCCTGGGTATGCGAGATAGGGATCACCCCGGCTCGGCTGACGAGGCCGACCGTGGGCTTGATCCCGACGACTCCACAGTGACCGGCGGGCGAGACGATCGAGCCATTGGTCTCGGTTCCGATCGTGACCGGGACATACCCGGCGGCGACGGCGGCGGCGGACCCGGATGACGATCCGGAAGGGTTGCGATCGAGCGCGTAGGGGTTCAGCGTCTGCCCACCGCGACCGCTCCAGCCACTGGTCGACTGGAACGAGCGGATGTTGGCCCACTCCGAGAGATTGGTCTTGCCGAGGATCACCGCGCCGAAGGTGCGCAGGAGCTGGGCAACTTCGGCGTCGCGCCAGGGCACGATCCCGACGAGGGCCAGCGACCCGGCGGTCGTTTGCATCCGATCCGCCGTCGCGATGTTGTCCTTGATCAGGACAGGGATGCCGTGCAACGGGCCGCGAGAATTGCCTTGGGCCAGCTCGGCGTCGCGTTCATCGGCGATCGCGAGAGCGTCCGGGTTGAGCTCGATCACGGCGTTGATGGCGGGGCCCGCCTTGTCGAGCGCGGCGATCCGGTCGAGGCAGGCCTGGACGATCTGGCGCACCGTCATCTCGCCGGAAGCGAGGGCTGCCTGGAGGTCGGCGACCGACATGGCCTCGATGCCGGATGCGCCACCCTGGATGCTCGCCGCGCGATCACTCATTGGTCCTCCGTCCCCCTGTGCGCTGGAAACAACCTGTGCCCCGACGGCCCCAGCAATAATCGACCCGGACGCCGCCGCGGTGGCTCCCTTGATCAACGTCCGCCGGTCCAGACGCCCTGTCCGCGCATTGTCGTCGTGACGCTTGCCCATGCTTGCTCTCCTTTTCCGATTCCGAAACGCCGGCGTGTGATCCGCGGTATCGCGATCACGGTACACCGCGCGGGAGATATGGGACAGAGACAGCGCCGAGGGCCACCGTCGGAGCGGGGCGGCATCCCCGGTCGAGAACGCACCTTTGCCCACCGCGCGAGGGACGTCTCATGCCCGGCAGGGCCACGCGTTGGGCGGTGCAGGGCTGGTTTCAGGCCTCCCTCGGGAGGCCACCGATTCCGCTTACCGGGGCCTCCCCGACGGATGCTGACAGGATCGCGGGCTAGGGCAAGGGTGATCGTACGACGTTCCGCAGGGGCAACCCTGTGAGGTTGCCCTGGAAGCGGCATCGAAGCGAAGGTTTCTGATCCCATGAGCGGGTCAGCCCTCGGGGAGCGGTTCGTCGGCGGGGATAAAGGTCGGCGGTTCGCGTTCGGGGAGTGCCTGTTCCAGGGCGTAGGCAAGGTTCAGCAGCGTCTGCTCGCTGAAGGCCCGCCCGAAGAAATGAAGCCCGGCGGGAAGACCATCGATCAGCCCGATCGGAATCGTGATCGACGGATATCCCGCAACGGAGGGCGGCTCGGCCGAGCTTCCGCCCCCTCCACCACCCGAAAACGACTCCGCCAGCCCGCCCGTCGGCGCGATCAGGGCGTCCAGCTCCAACTCGTCCATGATGGCATCGATGCCATTCTCCCGGATGGAGGTGTGGCGCAGCTCACGGACCTCGAGGTAATAGGGGTCCTCGATCGCACCGGCGTCGAGCGCGTCGGTCAGCCCGCTCTGGTCCCGGCCCAATAGCGCGTCTTCGTTGGCATAGTTGAAATCGACGATCTCATCGATCGAGGTGACCGGCCCGTCCGGCATGTACGTCTCCAGAAACTCCGTAAGACCGTAGGCAAACTCGGTCAGGAGGACGACGTAAGGGCTTGGGTCTTCATACGCGAGATAGACCTCGTCGATGATCTCGGCGCCGGCGTCTTGCATCACGGCGATCGCCTCTTCCGTCCGTGCATCGACCGCCGGGCCGAACCAGAACAGGGAGCGGCAGACACCGATTCTCGCGCCGCGCAGGGCGTCCGGATCGAGCCCGGCGGCGTAGTCGAAACCGTCCAGCGCTTCGCGCTCCGCGCTGCTGAGCGCGGCGGCCGGCGAGGAGTCTTCGGCAACGGTCGCGGAGGGGTCTTCCTCGTCGAACCCGGCGATCGCCGAGAGCATGATCGCGGCATCGGTAACCGAGCGCGCCATCGGGCCCGGCGAATCCTGGGAAAACGAGATCGGGATAATTCCGGCCCGGCTGACCAGGCCAACCGTCGGCTTCAGGCCGACCACGCCGCAGGTCGTGGCCGGGGAGAGGATCGAGCCATTGGTTTCCGAACCGATCGCAAGGGGCACGTACCCCGCCGCGACAGCGACGGCCGACCCCGAGCTGGAGCCGCTCGCGGAGTGGTTCAGGTGATACGGGTTGACGGTGAGGCCCCCGCGTGCGCTGAACCCGCTCTGGCCGGCGGCGCCCATGAAGTTGGACCACTCGGTCAGGTTCGTCTTGCCAAGGATGACCGCGCCGGCGTCGCGAAGGCGCGTGACGATCGTGGCGTCCCTGGCGACATCGTTCTTGGCAAGCGCCAGCGAGCCGGCGGTCGTCCGCATCTCGTCGGCGGTCGCGACGATGTCCTTGAGCATGACGGGGATTCCGTGCAGGGGCCCCCGGATCTCCTTGTTCGCCAGTTCTTCGTCGAGCCGGGCGGCGATCTCCCCGGCGTCCGGGTTGAGCTCGATCACGGCGTGAAGCCCCCCCTCACCGGGATCGAGCTCCTCGATCCGGACGAGGCAAGCGGAGACCAGCTCGGCGATCGTGAACGCTCCGCTGTCGAGAAAACTCCGGAGGTCGGCGACGCTGGCCTCGGCAAGAACTCCCCCGGGATCGACCTTCTCGACTGCGGGCGTCGCCGGCACTGGCGGCGGAGTGGCGAGGATCGCGCCGGCGACGGGAGAGGACGCGACAGCGGCGGGAGGGGAATCCGGCCGGGGGTCGGACGTGTTCTCGCGGGTGTCGAGGTAGACGCCGCTCCCTGTCGCGGCGGCAATTCCACCAGCCACGAGCAGCGTCCGCCGGGTCATCGGCAGGCCGGGCAGCAGGACAGAATGCGGGAGCGGTTCTCGCGACATAAGGGAATCCATCATGGCGTACCGGCGAGTGTGCCGGATCGCCCGGGGTGCAACTGGTTGGGTCATGATTGTGGAGTACTCGCCCTCAGCCGCGATAGTTGGACGAGCAATTGTACAGGGCGTACGGATCCGTCTTCCATGCAGGCCCGATGGTAGTGGACGCGCCGGTATCCCGCAACCTGGGCCCCGCCGGGGCAGATACCTTGCCCGCGGAGACGGCATCCTCCGGTTCGGGACGGACGGTTGCCCTAACCGGCAGGGCTGTCCAGGTAGGTAGAGACATGGTGCCTGGAGAGCAGCCATGGACACACACCACCATGCCGCGTCGTCGCCTCGACGCCGCTGACAGGGACGATACCGATGCCGCTTACCCGATTGTTCCCCACAGGATTACAAGGGAAGGATACCGTCGACCTTGAACAGCTCGGCGTTGAGGACCGACGCCCCCGCCGCGCCCCGGATCGTGTTGTGCCCAAGCAGCACGAACTTCGTGCCCAGCAAGGGGCAGTCGCGGACACGCCCGACGATCGAGGCCATGCCCCCGGCGTCGTCGCGGTCGAGTGCGGGCTGGGGCCGGTTGTGCTCGCGGCGGACGACGATCGGGTGGGTCGGGGCGCTCGGCAATTCCAGTTCCTGGGGCCGGCCCCGGAACGCCTCGAAAGCATCGGTCACCTCGCCGGGGGTGGCGGGCCGATTCAAGCGGACGGAGACGCATTCGGTGTGCCCGTCCCGCACGGGGACGCGATTGCAATGGGCGCTGAGCACGAACGACGCGGGTTGGAACCCACAGTCGTCGCTCCAGGCGCCGAGCATCTTCTGGGTCTCGGTCTCCAGCTTCTCCTCCTCGCTCCCGATGAAGGGAACGACGTTGTCGATCATGTCCAGCGAGGGCACGCCGGGGTATCCAGCGCCGGAGACCGCCTGCATCGTCGTCACAAACAGGGCATCGAGCCCGAAGGCGTCGTGGAGCGGCTTGAGTGTCAGCGTCAAATGGATCGCCGAGCAGTTGGCGTTGGTGACGATGAAGCCGGCCCACCCCCGGTTCTTGCGCTGCCGCTCGATCGCGGCAACGTGGCCAGGGTTGACCTCGGGGATCAGGAGCGGGACATCGGGATCCATTCGATGGGTGGAGGTGTTGCTGAGCACGGCGTGGCCGTCGCGGGCGAGGCGTTGCTCGATCTCCCCGGCAACCTCGCCAGGGAGCCCGGAGAAGGCGATCGGGCTCTGGAGGTCGGCATCGTAACCGAGGACAGGGAGGTCGGCGGCACCCTCCGGCATCCGCGCGCCCAGCCGCCAGTCGGTGGCGTCACGGAATGTCTTGCCGGCCGAGCGCTCGGAGGCGACCAGCTCGGCGACCCGGAACCAGGGATGATCAGCGAGGAGCTGGATGAAGCGTTGGCCGACGTTCCCGGTCGCGCCGAGCACGGCGACCGGTATCCGCGAGTCAGTCACGAGCGATGCCCTCCCTCACATAGTTGTCAGATCTCGCGCCCGATAGTAGAGGAGGGCGCTGGTCCCGGCAACGCGGTCCCGGGATTACGCGTCGCTGCGCTCCCTCCGATGCAGCCGCTGGAATGAGAGCCGTCCGGGGAAACGTTCAGCCGACGCGGACCGCCTCGGCCATCAGCTCCGACCGTCGTTGCCGCCGTGCGCGGCGCTCGGCGACCGGCCGGATGAATGCATCGTGGACGGCGTTGACTGCCCGCGCGACATCGTCGTCGGCGACAACCGCTAGCATCGCCACGTTGGACGTCTGCTGATGCGTCGCCATCACCTTCACTCCTGCCCGGTGCAGGACAGCCATCATCCGCGAGAGGGCCGAGGCCGTGCTGGCCGCGCCGTTGCCGACGGCGGCCAGCACTGCGACGTGCTCCTCGCAGCTCACGGACGCCTCGCTATCCTGGAGCGCTTCCCCCAGATGTGCCTGTAGCGTCGGGCAGCCGCCGCCGACGGCGTCGATCAGATAGGTCATGCGACGCCGGGACGACGACTGTGAGACGGTCAGGATTTCGATGCCTCGCTCGTGCATCACCCGGAAGGCGGCGGAGGCGGCGGGGGCGAGATCTTCCAGCTCGGCGACGTCGAGCGTCAGCAAGATAAGGCCGCGCAGCGCCGTGATCGCCTTGATCCGGTCAGACGTGGTCTCGCGGGTGACGACGGTTCCGGGCTCGGCCGGCGCGAAGGTCGAGAGGATGCGGACGGGGATGTCGCGCGCCACCGCGGGACGGATCGTGCGCGGGTGAAGCACCTTGGCCCCGAAGTGAGCCAGCTCCTGCGCCTCGTCGTAGCTGATCTCGGGGACGACGAGCGCGTGAGGGACGGTGCGCGGATCGGCGGAGAGAACGCCGGGGACATCGGTCCAGATCTGGACTTCAGCCGCGTCGAGCGCGGCGCCGAGCAGGGTCGCACTGTAATCGGAGCCACCGCGACCGAGTGTCGTTGTCTCGCCGGCCGCGCTGGCGCCGATGAACCCGGTGGCGACGACTGTCACCCCGGCATCGAGCAGCGGGCGGATCACGCGATCGGCGTTCTCGCGGGTGCGGGCGCGATCGGGGCGGGCGGCGCCGTGGCGGTCATCGGTAGCGATCACGGTGTCGGTGAAGACGGGCCGGGCTTCCGAGCCGAGTTCGCGGATCGTGGCGGCCATCAGGATGCTGAGGCACTTTTCGCCGGTGGCGACGACCCTGTCCGAGAAGCGGTCCGAAAGCTCGCCGGCAGCGGTAATGTCTTCCAGATCGCGGTCGAGGGCGGCATGGAGGTCGGCAATGGCAATGTCGGCCTCATCGCGGCACTGCGCGTTCGCGATGCCGGCCAGGATTTCGGCGTGAATCCCATGAACCCGGGCGATGGCCGCCGCGCGGCGCTCGGTGTCAGCCCGGGCGGCGGCGCGGGCGGCTTCGAGCAGGGCGTTGGTGACACCGGCGGCGGCGGAGACGACGACGACGCGGGGTGCCGGCTGGTCGAGCACGATGCGGGCGGCGTCGCGGATCCGTTGCGCATTGGCGACAGAGGTTCCGCCGAATTTGAGGACGATCATCCGCATGTTCTCCGATTTCCTGGCGGGGTGCGCCCCGGTCGACAGGCTTCAGGTTCGATCACGACTGTCGGGGCCGCCGCAAGGCCGGCCCCGACGCGACTTGTGGAACGGACCAGCCAGCGTCGACGATGGTTGGGTGCATTGGAGACATGAAAAAGGCGGGAGCTGCTGCGCTCCCGCCTGTCGTTCCGGTTCTGCCTCGTGACGCCCTCTGATGCGTCAGCAAACACCCGGCCCGACAGGCCAGCGAATAATGATCCCGATGCCGGTAATCGGCATGGGGGTCGTCATTCGCTTGGTGCCGGTGGTGGTGCCGCTGGGCACGAGATCGATCATGGCTGTGACTATACCGTGCGGCTACCGGGAACGCAACTGCCCACGTCGGGTGCGGGCAGCGGCGGTCCATTGTTAGTAGACTGGCAGGGATCGAGCGTCATTCAGAGCCGGGCGGAGCATCCTCACGCGAAGCGCATTTCGGCGCAGCCGAACGTGGTGTTCGCCATGCCAGGTTGCGTCCGCAACGCGGCGCGGCTCGACAGGTAATCTCGCAGGGATTGAGCGGCAGCGGTCCATCGACAGCGATTCCTTCGCCACCGTGCTCCCTCGTGTCATTGGCCAAATCCTGACATCTGGTGATGGAAGGAGCACTGAACAGGAACGGGACGATGCGCGCGCCGCGATCCCTGGCGGAAAACGTACGAGCACCGAAAGAGGACCGGGTCTTCCTTGCGGCCTGCGTCGCGGTGACGTTGCTCGCGCTGATGCTCCGTGCCGTCACGCTGGAGCGTGCGTGGGTCCAGATCGACGAGCCATCGTCCCTGCTGGCGATCCGGATGGTGGCCGAGAAGGGGTATCCGCTCTTCCCGTCAGACGTGCTCTACCTCCAGGGGGCGCTCTTCTCATATTTGGCGGCTCCGCTGGCGTGGATGCTCGACGGCGATGCCCTGCTCGATGCGGCGCAGGCGCTCGGGTTGGCACTCGGTCTGATCGTCGTGCCGGTGGCGATGGTGCTCGTTCGTTACCTGACCGCCAGCACGGTCGCGGCCGGCCTGACCGGGCTCCTGATCGCGGGCGATCCGAACCTGATCGCCTGGGGGATCACCCTCCGGCCATACGGACTGCTGGCGGGCATCACCATGATGGTCTCGTACTGCTTCGTCAAGCTGGTGGCGGAAGGCAAGGACGCGACGGTGGCGAGGGTAAGGGCCGTCACCTGGATCCCGGTGATGGCAGTGCTCGGCACGTTCACCCACATCGGGTTCTGGCTGGTGGCCCCGGCAATGGCGCTCATCGGGCTGGTCGTCTGGAACCGGAGCCTCCTGGCCCACAACCGGCTCATCCTGAGCCGCGGGCTGTCGTCCCTTGCCGCCCCGCTCGCGTTTCTCCTGCTTGGTCGCTACACCGGGATCGGCAACGGTACCGGCGGCGTCACGACCGGGGCATCGTTCGTCGGGAGCCACCTGTTCAGCCTGAGCCGGGTAGCAGAGAGGCCGGCGATCCGCTGGGAGATCTGGAGCAACAACTTCGGCCACGGCCTTTTTCACGCCTCGCTCCCGCTCCTGATCGCGTTGTGCAGCGGGATCCTCATCTTCCGTGCGCTCGCTCCCGCCGGAGACGATGCGCGTTCGACAGCAGGCGTGATCGTCGTGCTGATCCACTGGATCACGATCCTCATCGTGGGGGTGTTCGTCGTCCACGATCCGCAGCCGCGCTACCTGGTCCACATCCTGCCGCTCGGCTACGTGATGCTGAGCGTGGCTGCCGCGAGCCTCTGGCAGGCGGCGAAGGCGCACGTGTGGCTGCCACGCCTGTCGATCCGGCTCGCGCTCGCCGCGATCGTTGTCTTGCCGTCCCTGGCGCACTCGGCCAGTGCGGCCGGGTGGCGGATGGGCGTGGCCGGCCATGACGCGGACTATTGGGATATCACACGGTGGGTTGGCAATCACTACGAAGCTGGCCAGTACGTGATCACAGCACTGCCCCCGGCGGCCGCCTTCTGGTTCCCCCAGGAGGTCGTCGAGGAGCAGATGTTTTTCCTGGCCGGCCCCAAGGGCCGGAACCGGACCGAACGCTATTCCAGGAAGATGGAGGATGGCCGGAAGGGGGATTACTGGCTCGGCACGCCGCCGATCGATTCGATCGACGCGCTGTGCCAGGTGCTCGACGCGCACGCCGGCAATGCCTGGATCATCGTTGACAGCGCCCGGCTGGAAGCCCAATGGGCGTACAAGGGCGAGATGGCAGACGTGATCAACGGCTCCAGCGCAATCCGGCATCAGGGAGACGGTCGCTCCCTTGCGTTGTCCGTGAAGCCGGTGTGGCGATGGGATCGCGACCTGACCCGTGCCTGCACCGGTGAATAGGGCGTCGCCCTGGCGATGGCGCTGCGTTCGGCCCGGGCTGTCGTGGCGGCACGATCCCAATTGCCGGGGGTCTATTCCGGTTCGCTCGTGTCAAAGGGGACAGACTGGAGCTCGTCCCAGAGCGCGGGCGGGATCGGTTGCTGGGCGAGATCGAGCGTCTGGGGGATCCGCTCGGGCTTGCTCATGCCGACGATCGTGACCGCGATTCGGGGATCCCTCATGGAGAACTGCAGGGCCGCCGCCGCGAGCGGCACGCCGTGGTGTTCGCAGATCTCCGCGAGCCGGCGCGTGCGGGAGACGGCCACGCTCGGCGCCGCGCGGTAGGCGTAGCGCGGGTAGGTGTCCGGCCCCTTGGCGAGCATCCCGCTGCCGTAGGGAGCAGCGTTGAGGAGGGCCACGCCGCGATCGTTGGCGACATCGAGCAACGGCTCGGCGACGCGATTGAGCAGCGTGTAGCGGTTGTGCGTGATCACCGCGTCGAAGACACCGCTTTCAACATAGCGGATCTCCATCTCGATCGGTCCACCGGCGACACCAAGGTGACCGATCGCGCCCTGCTCCCGGAACCTTTGAAGCACCTCGATCGGCCCCCCGGGGGCGAAGGCATCCTCGAAAGTCGTCCGCTCCGGATCGTGGAGAAATACGAGGTCGATATGGTCGCGTCCGAGCAGCTCGAGGCTCCGCTCGAACCGACGCCGGACCGTTTCGCCGCTGTAGTCTCCATCCGCGTCCGCACCGATCTTGGTTTGGAGAAAGGCTCCTTCCGGCAACCCGCCAAGCTCACGAAGAACGAGGCCGATCCGGCGCTCGCTCTCGCCGTCGCCGTAATGGGCGGCGGTGTCGAGATAGTTCAGCGGGCTATCGAGCGCGGCGCGGATGGTGGAGACGGCGTCGGCTTCGGACACCGCGTAATCGAACGTATCGGGCATGTTGCCGAGCGGGGCGCAGCCAATCGCGATTGGGGCGACGGGCGTGCCGATCGCGCCAAGTGGGCGCCGCGCAAGAAGATCATGGGCCATGGGAATCAACTCCAGGGGTGCGTCAGGGACAGGGGACTACTGTTTCGTGTCAACGCGACCGAGTCAGAACCCCGCCTGAAGGAAACACGGTAGTGGCAGGTCCTGTGCCAGCCGCATGAAACGGTGGTGCACCGGGACCGTTGGAGATGAGAAACAGGC
>CADCWJ010000302.1 GCA_902806365.1 uncultured Thermomicrobiales bacterium | reverse complement strand
GGCAACCTCCAGCGTGCCTCACCGAGGCAAGCCGACTTCATGATCGTTGCCGGGACCGTGAACAAGAAGATGGCGCCCTCTGTCCGCACCCTCTACGACCAGATGCCGGAGCCGAAGTGGGTGCTCTCGATGGGATCGTGCGCGAACGTCGGCGGCCCGTATGACACCTACGCCGTCGTCCAGGGCGTCGACCAGATCGTGCCGGTCGATGTCTATGTGCCGGGCTGCCCGCCGACACCCGAGTCGCTCTACTACGGGATCCTGCAACTGCAGAACAAGGTGATCAAGTACGAGACGATGGCCCGCAAGCACGGCCCACTTGCCGCCGCCGGACAGCGCGACGCCGAGCGGGACGATGCCCGGATTGCGATTCGCTCGGCATGAACCGAACGAGCACGACCAACCCCTTTGCGATGTTCGATCGGCAGGGCACGGTGGTCCTGACCACGTACCGCCGCGATGGCCGCGCTGTCGGGACGCCGATCAGCATCGCGATCGTCGGTGACCACGCTGTGTTCCGGACCTACGACCGGGCATGGAAGACACGGCGGCTTGCGCACACGCCACGGATCACCATCGCGCCGTCGACAGCGCGGGGCCGGCCGACCGGGTCCGCGACCGAGGCGGTCGCGCACCGCATTACCGGAGACGAGGCGCTCGCGGCTGCCCATGCCTTGCGCCGCAAGCACCCGATTCTCCACGGTGTGCTGGTGCCGCTGGGCCATCGCATCCGCCGGTACACGACGCTCTACTACCGGGTCGATCTTACCGGGACGGATCGCGAGCATGAGAACGGGGAGCGATCACGATCAAAGGGGATAGGATAATGGAAGGAGACTCCATCCATTCAACCATATGAGCTCGACAAGGAGCAGCCATCGACGTGAGTGAATCAGGAACCGCGGACACGACATACCAGCGGGAGCGGCCGTACCTCTTCTCCGTCGCCTACCGGATGACAGGCAGTGCCAGCGACGCCGAAGACCTGGTGCAGGACGCCTGGGTCAGGTATCTCGATGCCGGCTCACCCGCGGTGGATTCCCTGCGCGCCTACCTGACCACGATCGTCTCCCGTCTCGCCCT
>CADCWJ010000301.1 GCA_902806365.1 uncultured Thermomicrobiales bacterium | reverse complement strand
TCTTCAGTGCGAACTCCACGCCGGGCGCGGACCGCATCGTCTTCGACATTCCGGGAGCAGGCCGGCACAAGATCGACGTGAGCCAGAACTTCCTCCCGGCGATCACCGACACGGTCACGATCGACGGTTACACGCAGGGCGATGCCCGGCCAAACAGCGACCGTGTTTTCGACGATGCCGTCATCCTGATTCAGATCGATGGCGGCGGGCAGGCGCCTCAGAATTCCAGTCCCACGGGTCTGACGCTGAACGCCAGCGGATGCGTCGTGCGCGGTCTGATGATCACCGGGTTCGCCTTCTACAGTCCCGATGCCGGACAGTTTCGACGCTTCGGCGGTTACGGCATCGATATCCTGCGCGAGAATTGCTTGGTGGAAGGCAACTTCCTCGGCACTGACGGTTCCGCTCAGCTGCAAGGACAGGGGAATCGCGGCGCCGGCGTTCGCGTGCGGGCGTCGGGTGCTCGCATCGGCGGCAATACACCAGCGGCGCGCAATGTGATCGGCGGGGCACGCCAGTTTATTGCCGGGCTAGGCGCCGGGGTGCTCGTGGACAACAGCGGAGTCCCCACGCCCGCGCTCGATGGCATCGTGATCGCCGGGAACCAGATCGGAGGAATCTCGCCGCCGCCCGGCTTTGCCAGTGCCGAAGGGAACGACATCGGCATCTCGATGGGCGGTGAGACATTCACCAACACGATCATCGGCGGCACCGATCCAGCGGCCGCCAATTTGATCTCGGGAAATCAGATCGGCATCCGCCTCGGCTATGACGACACGTCGCCAGTCCGCCAGGCCGCTGCCACAGGCGTGGTCATCCAGGGAAACCTCATCGGGGTTCAGCCAAATAGCGTAGCCCCAAGCCGCAACCAAAATGTGGGCATCCAGATCCTCGGCTCGAACAACCTCGTCGGCGGGTTGGAATCCGGCGCGGCGAATCAGATCGTCTACAATGGCATCGGCGTGCAGGTCACGGAGCAGAGCGTCGCCGCGAACCGAAACCGCATTTTATCCAATCTCATCAACGGTAACGAGCGCCCCATCGTCCTAGTCACTGACAGCCCGACCACGAACGACTTTGGCGACCGCGACACCGGGCCGAACAACCTGCAGAACTT
>CADCWJ010000300.1 GCA_902806365.1 uncultured Thermomicrobiales bacterium | reverse complement strand
TTCGCGTCCCCATGCCCGCCATGAGCCGCAAACCCTACCCGACCGACCTCACCGACGCCCAGTGGGAGCTCGTCCGCCCGCTCATGCCGGCCGCTAAGGAACAGGCCGAAATCGGATTCCCGATTTCGCTTCGCTTATGATGTCGGTCGTGCAACCCGGAGGGGCGAATCGGCGAGGATGACATGGTCGGCTACCCCGCGGAAGTCGAACGGATGAGGGTCAGGCTCTTCGACTCGCTCAAGGAGTGCGATCGGCGGCGTTACGCCGCCATCGAGGCCGCCAAGCTGGGCCATGGCGGGGTCGAGTACATCTCGACCCTCCTGGGGTGCGACCCCAAGACGATCCGCCAGGGCCTGGGCGAGTTGGGAGGCGAGTCTGAGCTGGACACCGGCCGATCGCGTAAAAGGGGGGCGGACGCAAGCGGCTGATCGCGACCGACCCGGCGATCGAGGCCAACTTCCACAAGGTCCTGGAGGATCACACCGCGGGCGACCCGATGCGGCTGGAGGTCCGATGGACCGACCTGTCGCGGCGGCAGATCGCCACGCGGGTCACCAAGCTGGGCACACCGATCGGACGTCACGTCGCCGCGCAACTGCTCCGAAAGCACCGATATCGCAAGCGGAAGGCGTTGAAGACGCGGACGATGGGGCCTCGCCATCCCGACCGCAATGCCCAGTTCGAGAACATTACCCGGCTCAAGCGCGAGTACCTGGCGGCCGGGCTGCCGGTGGTCAGCATCGACACGAAGAAGAAGGAGCTGATCGGCGACTTCTACCGCGAGGGGAAGATCGAGACGCAGGGCACGATCGAGGTCAACGACCATGACTTCGGCAGCATGGGGTCGGGCACGGTGATCCCGCACGGGGTCTACGACGTGGGGCTCAACCGGGGCCTGGTCCACCTCAACACCAGCCACGACACCAGCGAGCTGGCATGCGACAGCCTGGCGGCGTGGTGGGAGCATCACGGGCGATCGGCCTACCCCGGCGCGACGCGGCTGCTGGTCCTGTGCGACGGCGGCGGGAGCAACAGCGCGTCGCGATACGTCTTCAAGGAGGCGTTGCAGGCCCTGGCGGATCGGCTGGGGGTCGAGATCCGGGTGGCGCACTACCCGCCGTATTGCTCGAAGTACAACCCGATCGAGCATCGGCTGTTCCCCCACGTGACGCGGGCGTGTCTCGGCGTGATCTTCCGGTCGCTGGAGACGGTCCGGCATTACATGTCGAAGGCCGGGACGACGACGGGTCTGGAGGTCGAGGTGCGGATCCTCGAGAAGGTGTACGAGACGGGGCGGAAGTGCGCCGCGGGATTCAAGGAGTCGATGAGGATCGTCTTCGACGAGTTCCTGCCGAAGTGGAACTACAGGGCCATGCCCCAGTCCACGTGAGGCCGGGAAGTTATTCCCGGCCTGTTCCTTATCGCTCCAGGAGGGCCGCCATGAA
>CADCWJ010000299.1 GCA_902806365.1 uncultured Thermomicrobiales bacterium | reverse complement strand
TGACCTGCTCGATCGTGGCGCGCCTCTGTTGGACATCGGGCGGATCGAAGAACTGGGCGATCAACTGACGCCATGGTCCCAGCCGCGACCAGCTGAAGTCGCCAAGCAGCGGACCCGCATCCTCACCTTCGGCAGGCACGAGCGACGTCATCGCCGACACCCCGGACGCGTCGTGACCGAGCTGGGCACTGTCGACGATGACCCGGTCGACCACGTCGAGCAGGTTTTCGAATAACTCGTTCCGGGCGAAATCTCCGCCGGGCCACCACAGGAAGTCGGGGAGTTCGGCGACGAACAGTGGCGACACCAGGCTCGCGATCTCGCCCAGCTCGTGATGATGGGAGGTGATCGTGATGGCTTCGAAGCGGATCCCTGGCTTGTCGTCGGTCCGCCGCTGCTCCTTGAGTTCAATGCGGACATCGAAAAACGGATCCTCTTCATCCCCGCTGTGGTCGCGAAGGATGATCGTGCGGGATGGCAGGAAGTCGCGCAAACGGGAGACGTCTTGAGCGATCCGGGCGGCTTCGTCGGAGTCACGGGCAACGGCAATGAGATTGAGCGTGTTGGTACGCATGAGGCCGCCGCCCCCAAAGTGCGGCTCGGCGACCATTTCACCAGTTCCGTCGCCCCCCTTGGGAGGCCCCCCCAGCTCAGTCCACAGGTGATTCAGATCGTCATGGATCCTGCCGGTGTCGAGAAACTCCGTCCGGTAGGACGTCACCATCTCGTGCGGGGTGATCGTTTCAATTGCCACAAACGATTCTCCTGGTAGCCCGCAAGAGCGAATCGCCGGGGGACGCTCTTCGCCGCCGCCGGGCGTTCCGAACCAGCAGTGTTCGCCGCTGGTCGTCGCTCCGGGCTACGGCCGGCGCCATTCGCGGCGATCACGCCGCATCAGGGCATCGGCCTTGCTGGGCCCCCACGTTCCCGACTCGTACGGGTAGGAAGGGACCGGAAGATCCTGCCAACCGTCAAGAATCGGCTGGACCAGGGACCAGGCCGTCTCGACCTCGTCGCGCCGGGCGAACAGGGTCGGATCGCCAAGCATCGCGTCGAGCAGCAGACGCTCGTACGCGTCCGGGCCAGCCTCGCCGAACGACGCCCCATACAGAAAGTCCATCCGGACCGGCCGGAGCTGGGTCGTCGCACCGGGGACTTTCGCGGCGAACTTCAAGGCGATGCCTTCATCGGGCTGGATTCGCATCGTGATCACGTTCGGCGTCAGATCGAGGTTGCCGATCGACTGGAACATGAGATGGGGGACCTGCTTGAATTCGATCGCAATCTCGGTCACCCGTCGCGGAAGCCGCTTCCCGGTGCGCAGGTAGAAGGGAACGCCGGCCCATCGCCAGTTGTCGATCGTGAGCTCGATCGCCGCGAAGGTCTCGGTGCGGGAGTGCGGCGAGACCCCCTTCTCGTCGCGATAGGCATCGACCGGGCGTCCTCCGACATAGCCGGCCTCGTACTGGCCACGAACGGTTCGCGTGTTGACATCCTCTCCAGTCGGGGGCAGGACCGAGCGGAGCACCTTGACCTTCTCGTCCCGCAGCGCATTGCCGTTGAACAATGCCGGAGGCTCCATGGCGATCACCGCCAGGAGCTGAAGGATGTGGCTCTGGACCATGTCGCGCAGCGCACCCGAGCTCTCGTAGTAATCGCCGCGTCCTTCCACACCAATCGCCTCGGCGGCCGTGATCTGGACGTGATCGACGTATTGCCGGTTCCAGACCGGCTCGAAGAGTGCGTTCGCGAATCGGAATGCGAGGACATTCTGGACCGTTTCCTTGCCCAGGTAATGGTCGATCCGGTAGATCTGGCGCTCGGAGAAAACGGAGCCGATCTGGGCATTGAGCGCCCGGGCGCTCTCGACATCGCGTCCGAAGGGCTTCTCCACGACGATCCGGTTCCAGCTGTCGGGCCGGTTGTAGTAGATGTCCTGGCGCTTTGCGAGGCCGGACGCTCCCAGATGCTCGATGATCGGCCCGTAGAACTTTGGCGAGGTGGCAAGGTAGAAGAGGCGATTGCCCTGCGCGCGGCGGTCTTCGTCGATCGTATCGAGGCGTTCCCGCAGGGAGGTGTAGCTCGCTTCGTCGTCGAATTCCCCGCGAACGTAGGAAAGTCCCTGAGCGAAGAGATTCCAGGATTCATCGGTGACGGGGGACCGAGCGTTCCGCTTGACCGCCTCGTGCATTTCGTTGCGGAACGTCTCGTCGTCCCAGTTGCGGTGAGACACACCGACGATCGAGAACCCCTCGGGCAGCGGGTGACCGACCGCCAGATCGTACAGGGCGGGCATCAACTTGCGTCCGGTGAGATCACCGGTGACGCCAAAGATGACCATGACGCACGGAGCCGGGATCCGCTCCAACCGGAGACCGGCACGCAGCGGATTTGTGTTTCGCAGCGTCGTACGGTCGGTCAGGTCGAATTGATGACCGACGTGATCGATGTCGGTAAATGCCGCGACCCCATCCGTGCCGACATCTTGCAGGACATCGGACGCAGCAGTGCCATCGGCGTGGGAGTCGGTTTCAACGGCTGTGCTCGCGGCTGCGAGATCGGAATCTGCCATGAAGCGCCCTGTGTCACCTGGGTTACGAGCGATCCGCTCGTACAAAAAGTCGAACGCTTGCCGTCTTGGCCCGGATACGCGCATCCGAATGCCCGTGATGACCAGCGCATGCCGGAAAAGCCAGTCCCAGGCATGTACCAGCGATTAGTATTGCGCCTTGCGGATCGCCTCCGGAGTTCGCTCCCCGCGCTCCTCCAGGTCCGGGATCATCTCACGATCCCGATCCGGGTCGAGGATGTGATCGCTGGTTTCATCGGGAATATGGGCGTCAACCTCGGAGCGGTCGCCTTCCCCCTTGCCCCCGGCCCAAGCCTCCCGTGAGCTTTCGTACGACTTCGCCGCCGGACGGACGTCGGCATCCGACCATTCGGTATGATACGTGCCCTCACGGTCGAGGCGCTTGTAGGTATGGGCCCCGAAGAAGTCGCGCTGGCCTTGGATCAGGTTGGCGGGGAGAAACTCCTGCCGGTAGGTATCGACATAGTTCAGGGCCGAGCTGAGGGCCGGGGTAGGAATTCCGAAATCCAGCGCGGTGTGAAGGACGCTCCGCACCTTCGGCATGCCGCTGTTGATCGCCTCGGTGAAAAAGGGATCCAGCATGAGATTGTCAAGCTGCTTGCCGCCCTCGAAGGCGCTCATGATCGGATCGAGCAACCGGGCACGGATGATGCAGCCGGCCTTCCAGATCCGGGCGATCTCGGACAGGTTGAGATTCCAGGCGTAGGCGTCCGATGCCGCCTGCATCAGGGCCATGCCCTGCGCGTACGACGAGACCTTGGCGAAGTAGAGCGCATCCTCGAGCGCGTCGATCGTGGCGTCGCGATCGGGGCGCGAGGGAAGCTGGTCCCTGGAGCTTTCCGGGCCGTGCAGCAACGAGCTGGCGACAACCCGTTTCTCCTTGAGTGCCGAGAGGCTGCGGGCGATGACGGCGGCGTCGATCACGGGAATCGGTGTCCCAAGCTCGTACGAGCTTTGACTCGTCCACCGTCCGGTTCCCTTTTGCTCGGCCTGATCGGCAATGACATCAACGAGCGGCTTGCCGGTATCGACATCAATGTGCTTGAGGACCGTCGCCGTGATTTCGATCAGGAACGATTCAAGCTTGCCGTCATTCCAGCGCTCGAAGACATCGGCGATCTCCGCGGCCGAGAGACCGAGCGCACGGCGCATCACATCGTAGGTCTCGGCGATGAGCTGCATGTCGCCGTACTCGATGCCGTTATGTACCATCTTGACGTAATGGCCGGCACCGCCAGGGCCAACATGGGTGACGCACGGTCCGGAGTCCGACTTGGCCGCGATCGCGGTCAGCATTGGCTCCAGGGCGGCGTACGCCTCGTCCGGTCCCCCGGGCATCAAGCTCGGGCCCCACAGCGCTCCCTCTTCGCCGCCAGAGACACCCATCCCGACGAAGTTGAAGCCCCGATCGGCGAGATCGCGGGCACGGCGTTCGGTATCCAGGAAAAAGGAGTTGCCGCCGTCGATCAGGATGTCGCCGTCTTCCAGATACGGGGTGAGCTCCGCCACCACATCGTCGACTGGACCGCCGGCCTTGACCATAAGGAGAATGCGGCGGGGACGCTCGAGCGACGCGACAAGTTCGGGAATGCTGAACGTTCCCAGCACGTCGGTGCCATGTGCCCGTTCGGCGAGGAACTCATCCGTGCGGGAACGGGTCCGGTTGTAAACGGCCGGGGCGAATCCGTTGCGTTCGATGTTGAGCGCAAGGTTCTCGCCCATCACCGCCAGCCCGACCACACCTACATGTCGCGCGCCGCTCATCTCGGTAGCCATGCGTTCTCTCTCCTGTGGAGCAGGGGCCGGCTTCGTTCCCGGGACCCCGGCAAGGGCCGGCGCCTCGCCGTCAACGACGGCCGTTCTACCCGCCGCTGACGGCCTCGGCAACCTGGGCGCGCTTGCCCTCGACGCCCTCGAGAAGATCATCATAGGACGCGACGAAGGCATTGATGCCTTCCTCTTCGAGTTGATGGGTCAGCTCGTCCAGCGAGATCCCGACCCTGGCCAGGCCGTCCGCCACGGCCTGCGCCTCGCCGAACGCGGCGTCAACCGTGCGGGCCACCTGTCCGTGATCGAGGAAGGCCTCGATCGTGGCGATCGGCATCGTGTTCACGGTGTCGGGGCCGATCAGCGATTCGACATAGAGCACGTCGCTGTACGCCTTGTTCTTCGTTCCCGTGCTGGCCCAAAGTGGCCGCTGCACCTTGGCGCCATGCTCCGCCAGTCTCCTGAACTGCTCGGTGCCGAAGAGCTGCTGGAAACGCTGGTACGCGAGCTGGGCGTTGGCGACGGCGACCTTCCCCCTGAGGGAGTCGATCAAGGTCAGATTGGCGCCTGGTTTGGCGGCTGCTTCGTCGAGAAGCTTGTCGGCCAGGGTGTCGACGCGGCTGACGAAGAACGACGCCACCGAGGCGATCCTGTCGATCGGTTGACCAGCGTCCCGCCGCTTCTGCAGCGAGTCGATGTAGGCCTGAGCGACACGCTCGTAGTTCGCGAGGGAGAAGAGAAGGGTGATGTTGACGTTCACGCCCTCGGTCAGCAGCGTCTCGACCGCGACGGCGCCTTCGTCGGTGCCGGGTACCTTGATCATCACATTCGGACGATCGACCGCGGTCCAGAGCTCACGGGCATTCTTGAGCGTGCCGTCGGTGTCCCGGGCGAGCGAGGGCAGGACTTCGAGGGAAACGAAACCATCCTGGCCCTCGGTCTCGTCGTAAATGGGCCGGAAGAGGTCGCAGGCATCCTGGATGTCCTTGACCGCCAGCGTCTGGAAGACCGCCGCAATGTCCATGTTGCGGCCAAGCATGTCGGCGATGTCATCGTCGTAGACCGTCCCGGCCGAGATCGCCTTCTGGAAGATCGTCGGGTTCGAGGTCACCCCGCGAATCCCGACCTCCTCGATCCGCTCCGCGAGTTGGCCCGACACGATCATCTGCCGGCTGATATCGTCCTGCCACACGCTCTGGCCCTCGGTGAGGAGGGACTTGATCGCGTTCGTTCCGCTCGATGCCGTCATGAGGATGTCCTTTCAAAATGAGCCGGGTGGGCGGCCTAGGAGTGTCCGTCCGATCCCGAAGGCTGCTCGCCGGCGGCCTCACCGCCGAGGAACTCGGCATCCAGGGCATCGGCTTCATCGGCACGGCCCAAAAGCCGCAGGGCCGTGGCTGCCACATGTTCCCTGGTCATGCCGAGCTTCGCGAGCACATCCTTGCCGGGGCCGGATGCGCCATAGGTATCGATACCCACCGACGCGCCTCTGGAACCCAGATAGCGCGCCCAGCCGATGGTTGTGCCCGCCTCGATCGAAACGCGGGGCGTGCCGTCCGGGCCGAGAACGCTTTCCTTCCAGGCTGCGCCCTGCCGCTCGAAGTGCTCCCAGCTCGGCAGGCTGACGACACGTGCCCGAATATCGTTCTCGGCGAGAAGATCGCGCGCCATGACCGCCAGCTCGACCTCCGAGCCCGTCGCGATCAGCACCACATCGGGCGCGCCGTCGGTGTCGGCCAGGATATAGCCACCGTTGGACACATCTCCCCTGGAGCCCGAGCGATCGAGAATCGACAGGTCCTGGCGGCTGAGGATCAGAACGCTGGAGCGGTCGCTGGTGATCGCCAGTTTCCAGGCTTCGGCAGTCTCGTTGGCATCGGCGGGCCGGAACAGGGTGACCTCCGGAATCAGGCGAATGGACATCACCTGCTCGACCGGCTCATGGGTCGGACCGTCCTCGCCGACGGCAACGCTGTCGTGAGTAAAGACGAAGATCGACTTGAGATGGCTCAGCGCGGCGAGGCGGAGGGTCGGCCGGAGGTAGTCGGAAAACACGAGGAAGGTCGATGCGAACGGGATCGTCCCGCCATGGGCGGCGATGCCATTGACAATGGCGCCCATCGCGTGTTCCCGGATGCCGAAATGCAGGTTGCGACCGCCATAACTCAGCGGTCCGCCGGAAAGACCCTGCACCGCCTCCCCCGACGTGGAGGGATGCTGGAAATCCCCGCCGCCCTTGAGCACCGTGTTCGTCGATGGATTGAGGTCGGCGGAGCCGCCAAGGAACGTCGGCAGCTTCTCGTAGAAGGCGTTCATGATCTCGCCGGAGGCCTTGCGGGTCGCGACGGGTTTGTCGTCGGTCTTCCAGGTGGGAATGTCGGCATCCCATCCCTCCGGCATGGTTCCGGCGAAGACCATCTCCAGCTCGGCGCCTTCCGTGGGGAATGCCTGCTTGTAGGCGTCGAACCGGACGCGCCACTGCGCCTGGAACTCGGCTCCACGATCGAGCGCCTCATGGAAGTGGCGGCCCGCCTCTTCCGGCACGTAGAACGCGGGCTCCGTCGGAATTCCGAGGTTCTCCTTGGTGGCCCTGACCTCGTCGGGCCCAAGCGGGGAGCCATGCACGCCGAACGTATTGGCCTTGTTGGGAGAGCCGAACCCGATGATGGTGCGGGCCAGGATGATGCTTGGCCGCTCGGTCTCGGCCTTCGCCGTCTCGATCGCTTCCCGGACGGCGTCGATGTCCATGCCGTCGATTGAGAGGACGTGCCAGCCCAGGGCCTCGAACCGGGCCCCGGTGTCTTCGCCAAGCGTCAGGTTCGCGGTCGCGGCGAGCGTCATATGGTTTTGATCGTAGAGATAGATCAGCTTGCCGAGCTTGAGCATACCGGCGATTGCCGCCGCCTCGAACGCGACGCCTTCCATCACGTCGCCATCGGAGACGATCGCATATGTGTGATGATCGATGATCTCGTGACCCGGCCGGTTGTAGGTCGCGGCCAGATAGGCCTCGGCGATCGCCATCCCGATCCCGTTGGCGAAGCCTTGACCGAGCGGCCCCGTGGTCACCTCGACCCCGGCGGTGTGGCCACGCTCCGGATGCCCTGGCGTCTTCGAGCCGAGCTTGCGGAAGCTCTGGACATCCTCCAGCGAGAGATCGTACCCGGTCAGGTGCAGCAAGGAGTAGAGCAGCATCGATCCGTGGCCAGCGGAGAGAACGAACCGGTCCCGGTCCGGCCAGGATGGATCATGCGGATTGTGCTTGAGGAACTCCTGCCAAAGCACGTACGCCATGGGCGCGGCACCGAGCGGGAGTCCGGGATGACCCGAGTTCGCGGCCTGCACAGCGTCCATCGAGAGCGTCCGGATCGCGTTGATGGCCTGCGTCTGGACCGTTGTTTGCTGGTTGGTGGCGATCGCCACGAGGAGCCTCCTTCGGATAGATGCGGGGGGCCGGTGCGGCTCCACCTCATTCGTGTTCGTCGGCCGCGCCTCCGCCTTGAACGCTTCGCGGTCGGGATCATGACGATGGCTCAAGTATCCCACGTCCGGCCATCCACGGGCATGGTGCGCCAGCCCGACAACGGGCCACGGCCAGCCTGCATTGCCAGACTCTGGTGCCGCATACCGGTGCCGCTTACCGGTGCCGCTTACGATACCGGTATGGGTTGCGCGTCCACGGTCCGGATGCGTCGTGCGAGTGTCCCGAGCGTCTGGATCGACACTCCGGCAATCAAGGGGAGCCAGAGCTCGCCGACGCGGCACAGCAGCGTCGCGCCGATGGCTGCCGCCGGCGGCACGCCATGTCGTTGCAGGGCGAGCGCCATACCAACTTCCACGAAGCCGATACCCTGGAAAATCGGTGCGACGAGAAGAACCACCATGCCAACCACGTAGGCGGTCAGGGCAACCTTGATGTCCGGGCGGCTGTCAACCGCGTGCAGGGCGAAGTAGAGCATCAGCGCTCCGGCCAGCTTGGTGGTCATCATCAGGAGGAACGGGCTGACGAGCGTTCGCAGATCGATCTCGTGCTGCCGAACCTGGGCGAGGAACCGGAGTCCCTTTCGGGGCAACCGCCGGATCAGGAAGGCGGGCGGCTTCGCTCGCCGCAAGGTCAGCACCAGCAGCGATCCCATCGCAACCACGATGACGACCAGGCCCGCCGTCGAGGCCAGAAGGACCGTCGTTGGCCGTTGCAGGGCGACAACCGGGAGCGGGATGAGCAGGAACGCCGCGTTGCCGACCACGCTCTTGATCGAGACGGCGAGGAGGGAATCGGCCGGCCGCACCCCTCGCCCTCGCAGCGCGTGGACGAAGACAAGCATCGAGGACGGGCCGCCAACCGGAGTGACAGTCCCGACCACGACACGCTGGAGGTGGACCCCCATCAGTGGGATCAGCCGCAATTGATGTCCGAGCCCGGAGAGCAGGGACTTGTACGTTGCTGCCACCAACGCGAGGATGACGATCTCGAGAACCACAAGCGCCAGAAGCCAGCCACGATCGGCGGCGACCAGGAGCGTCCGGATCCGGTCGATCTCGGTACGGTGACTCAATCCGAAGTAGAGCGTGAAGCCAAGGATCAATGCGAGCCACAGGTACGGACCATATCGCCCGAGAAAAGATTTGATTGAGGGAACGATGCCCAAGAGTGCCAATACCTTTCAGCGTCAAACATGCAAAGTAGCGCAGGCCAGGGTACGGATACCATTAACTGAAGCTTTCCGGATCGGGATTGGAAGGGCCCGCCCTCTTCATCTCGATCGGTGATGCAACCCCATTAACGCAGGAACCGCGCCTCCGTCGCACTGGTGTTGGGAAGACGTCGCGGCCCCGACCAGCGAACATCGATCGTTTGCGACGCGACCGATTCCCCGGGGTCGATGGTCAACACCGGCGACCAACGACCATTCCGGGGAGAACGCGCCGTCGAGCGTCGAGCGGTGGAGGCTGTCTCGGTGCTAGGGGACGGCTGGACGTTCTCCGGTAGCGTCAGGAAGCGGGAACGGTTCAGACGCTGGCGGAGGCGATTCCAGCAAGGAACGCGCCGATCGCGAAGACGGTCATTAGGACCGCGAAGAGGGTAAATGAGCCGCGCGACTGCATCGCCTGGGCGCTCTTTTTGACATAGCGCTGATGGAAGAGCGAGAGGGCGAAAAGCGCCGCGCCGCCACCGATGCCGAACCAGACGATCGCCGTGGTATCCATCCGCCGCTCCGCACAACATATCCCAAAAGTCGCTAAAACTGGTACCGCCACCGACGGCGGCCCACGAGAATCCTAGCTGACGGCGCGAGCTGGCGGCGAGTCCATGCCGGGCACGACGACGCGTGTGCACCTGTCGGACGTGGCGGGTACCATGACCGAGACGAACGCGCAGCGATAAGCCGGGAGATCGTGGACACGCTATGAGTATCGATCGCCGGTTGCCCGCCGGGAGCGTGACGCGATTCGAGCCGCCGCGCCCGCTGCGGTACACGATGCCGGATCTCGAGCGGGAATCCGGCATCCCGGCGCGGACGATCCGGTACTACATCGCCGAGGGTCTGCTTCAGCCAGCCTATGGACGCGGACCGACCGCGACCTACGATTCCGACCATCTCCTGCGCCTCCGGTTCATCCAGTACCTCAAGGACGAGCGGCTCTCGCTCAGCGACATTCAGGAGCGGCTAAGCACGCTCACGCCCGATGACATCGCCACCGCGCTCAAGGTCGAGCTCGAGCCATCCGCCGAGCCGTGGCGCCACTATGCCCTGCACGCCGATTTCCAGATCATGGTCCGGGATCATTCGGTGTCCCGGCGCGATCCGGCGCGGGAGCAGGCGTTCGATCTCATTGTCGAATACGCACGGTCGGTCCTCGATGATCTGGAGCGACGCACGCATGGGTGACCGGGCGGGTAAGGCCGGGCCGAACATTCGCGGCGGCGGTGGAATCGGACACGGTCCTTCTGGACAAACGACTCCGACCCGGACTGGCACGTTGCCACTCCTGGCGACGGCGCTCCGGAGGCGATGGGTCTCGGGCGTCGCCATCGTCACGGTGCTCGACGCTGAGGGTGGTTTTCGTGGGGTTAGCGTCTCGTCGGTCGTCATCGTCTCGATCGAGCCGCCGATCGTCGCCGTCGCCCTCTCGGCAGACGGCTCGGTCCACCGCCGCTTCGAGCTCGGAACCGCGTTTACGGTGAATGTGCTCGACCGCTCGCAAACGTTCCTGGCGGAGCGGTTCGCCGGACGTGCCCCGGTTCCGGACGCAACGTTTACGGGGGTGCCGCACCGGGTCCACGCTACCGGACTACCGGTGATCGAGGACGCGCTCGGATGGTGTGTCGCCGCGGTAACGCGAGTGATCCCGGCGGGAGACCATGTGCTGATCCTGGGGGCAATAGGAGATGGCGCAATGACGGATGATACGGACGATCCGCTCGTGACTTACGAGGGCCGTTTTCGCTCCCTCGAGGCGGAGTGATGGGGCAAAATGCGGACCGACCCGATCTGTGGATCCCCGACAACCCGGATGGCAGCGGCTGGGCGGAGGTCGATTGGGTCAGCGCGGCGCGCGGCAGCCGGTACCACTATCGGCACGCCGAGCCGCTGCAGGAAGCGCGGGCCGCTCGGCCCCCGTTCTACCGGGTGGTGACGCGGCTCGAATCGCCCGAACAGCACCCGCACGAGAACACCTATTACGTGGCGGCCGATGGGCTCGCGGACCTCGTCACGGAGTTGGTGTGGCACGGGGGCGCGGAGGTGATCTGGCACATCGCCCCGTGCGAGCGTCCCCCCGCTGAGGCGCAGATCGATGGGCCAGTTCGAGACTAACGCCGGGGTTTGGGAGGCCGGATCAGCAGCTCGATCTCTTCGTCGGTGATCTCGAAGACCCAGCCCTGAACCGTCGCGACCGCCGGGGTGGAGATCTCGCCATAGCGGATCTCTACCGCGTGACTCCCGACCTCGACCATCCGGCGCGAGTGCGCGCTGTAGGCATCGCGCGGATTGCGGTAGACGGAGCGGGGGCCGCCGATCTGGTCGATCGCCTTCCACACGATGGCGGTCGCCGTCGCCTCGTCGATTCGCTCTGGGGCCGGTGTGGCCTTGTCCTGGTCCCGCATGCGGCTCGTGTTCCGATCGCTGGCGACGCCGGGTGGGACCCGGCGGAAAGTTCTTCTCTCATCCTATCATCCGCCCCATAACTGCACCCTGGAAGCCATGCGGGGCATCAACTGTTGCCGGCGACGCAACTCTGCTAAGGTGCCCGGCATCCGCACCGGTGAAGACTTCCGGCGCGACATGGACAACTCCCGCCAATGACATTGCCGATCGATCTGGCGCTTCTTGCTGAAGGGACACTCCTCATCATGGTCACGATGGCCCGACTTCACGACACCGTCGACGAAATTCTTCCGGGTATCATTGCCGACCGCCGGTTTCTGCATGAGAACCCCGAGCTTGCATTCCAGGAGGTAAAGACCGCTAAATTCGTCGCCGAGCGGCTGGCGAGCCTCGGCGTCGAGGATATCCGGACCGGAATCAACAAGACCGGGGTAACCGGCCTGATCCGGGGCACCGGTAGCGGACCGGGTTCGGATCGGGTCGTGCTCGTGCGGGCCGACATGGATGCGCTGCCGATCCTCGAGGAGAACGACGTCGACTACAAGTCGCAGAACGCGGGCACAATGCACGCCTGCGGGCACGACGCCCACACCGCGATCCTGCTCGGGTTGGCGCGGGTGCTGGTCGACCGTCGGGATCAGTTCGCCGGTACCGTCAAGGTGCTGTTCCAGCCGGCGGAGGAGTTGCCGCCGGGAGGCGCGGAAGGGATGATCCGCGAAGGCGTGCTGGAAGATCCGCGCGTCGATGCGGTGTTCGGGCTGCACATGGCGCAGGACCTGCCGGTCGGCAAGGTCAGCGTCGGGCCCGGCCCGGTGATGGCCGCCGCTGACGCTTTCAGGATCACGATTCAGGGGAAGGGCGGGCACGCCGCCTATCCGAGCTATTG
>CADCWJ010000298.1 GCA_902806365.1 uncultured Thermomicrobiales bacterium | reverse complement strand
GATGGAAGTGCCGCCGAGTCCCACCAGGCGCGCAGTTCCGTGGCGGCGACCACGGATGACTCCAGCCGGAACCGGATCGAGCCAGTACCCGGCGACGCGATCAGCGCAAACTGGCCGTCGCTTGACCTGAAGCGATCCTGCACCAATGCAGCTACTGTGCCGAGGTGGCGCGGTCGCGTTGCGATCGTGACGACGACATCGGATGACGCCACAGCCCACTCCTCCACCTGAGCTTGCCAGAACAACCGGCTCCCCGATGCGTGGAGCATGTCAATTTCTGTGGCGCACCGTGCGGCATGCGTCTCCAGCCCGGCGATCATGGCCCCGACCGCCCTGTCCCGGCCCATGCACCGGACCGCGACCGTGGTCGCATCGCCCGCCCTCGATAAGGTGCAGGCGCTCACCCCGGGTTCAGAGGCCAGGAGCGCGATCGCCTGCTCGAGACCGGACTCCAGCGACTCGACTGCGAGCACCAGCGTCGCTTCGCTCTTCGGCGCCGGAACCACCTTGAGATTCACCGAAGTAAGAACGGCGAGGCTCCCCCACGACCCATGCAACAGACGCGGGATCTCGAAGCCACTCACGTTCTTGACAACCATCCCGCCGGCCTTGGCGAGGAGCCCATCGCCCCGCACGAATTCGCAGCCGATCAGCAGATCCTTGAGCGATCCCGCTGCCAGGCGTCGCGGTCCCGCAAACCCGGTCGCGATCAGCCCGCCGATGGTGGCGCGCTCCGGGAATGGCACATCGATCGGCAACTCCTGCTCCTGCTCACTGAGCGTCGCGGCGATTTCGGCGAAGGTCGTTCCTGCTCCGACTGATAACGTCAGATCTGCGGGATGATAACTGGAGACACCCCGAAGCCCGTTCAGGTCGAGCCCGATCTCGACCGGCTCGGTAACGTTTCCGGTCCCCAGGCTGAGGCCACCACCGAAAGGAACGACCCCTTGTCGGAGGTCCGACGCTGTTCGGAGCACCTCGGCAACCTCGTAGGCGGCTGCCGGTGTCGAGATCGAGCGGGCGGGCACCTGCTCGACCGGTCCCCTTCCATCCCGGGTACGCGTCTTTCCCGGCTCCAGACTCACAAGCCACCCCGCTTCGTTCAGACGGGGACGATCCCGTGCTGTTGCCGCATCGCTTCCATATGAAGGGCGCGAACCTCTCCGCACATGTAGCCCTTCGGCAGCACCTTCTCGGGATTCATGCGCTGGTGTGGATCGAAGGCATTCTTGAGGCCCGCCATCGCTCGCAGGTCGCTCTCGGTGAACACCAGCGTCATGTAATCGCGCTTCTCCGTGCCGATCCCGTGTTCGCCACTCAGCGCGCCACCCATCTCGATACAGGTATGGATGAGGTCGTGACTCGCCGCCAGCACGCGCTCAACATCTCCACTCTTCCGGCGGTCGAACAACACCAACGGGTGCAGGTTCCCGTCGCCCGCGTGAAACACATTGGCGATTGGCAGATCATGGGTGCGCGATATGTCGCCAACCGCCGCCAGCGTGTCGTTGAGCCGGCTTCGCGGCACTACCGTGTCATGGAGGTAGTAGTTGGGCGCCAGCCGTCCCATCGCCGCCAGCGCCATCTTGCGTCCCTTCCACAGCAGCTCTCGTTCGGTGGCGGTCTCCGCAAGCCGGAATGACGTGGCCCCTGCCTGCCGGCAGAGCAATTCGACCTCCGCGGACGAGGCGCTGACCTCATCGGGATGCCCATCCATCTCGATCAGCAGGATACCGGCGGCGTCCAGCGGATACCCGGCGTGATAGGCGGGCTCGACGGCCTGGATCGTCAGGTTGTCCATCATTTCCAGCGACGCTGGCAGGTGCCCGGCGGCGATGACCCCGGTCACCGCCGACGACGCATCGTCCAGTGAGCCGAATGCCGCCAGCATCACCGACGTGGCGGCGGGGATCGGTGTCATCTTCAACCGGGCCTTGGTCACGATTCCGAACATGCCTTCGGATCCGACCATTGCGGCGGTCAGGTCAAGACCACCGTAGCCGTCACGCGCGCTTTCCGTCCAGACCACCGATCCGTCCGCAAGCACAACTTCGAGGCCCAACACGTGATTGGTCGTGACTCCGTATTTCAGGCAGTGGGGCCCGCCGGAGTTCTCGGCGACGTTGCCCCCGATCGTGCACGCCTTCTGGCTGGAAGGATCGGGAGCGAAGAACATCCTGCGATCCCTGACCCCTTCCGAAAGCTCCAGATTGATGACACCGGGCTCGACCAGCGCGGTGCGGTCAATTGGATCGACCTCCAGTACCTGCGTCATTCGGGTCAGCGAGACGATGATTCCGCCTTGCTGGGCAATCGCGCCCCCGGAGAGACCCGTGCCTGCCCCCCGTGCGACAACCGGGATACCAGCATCGCGCGCGAGGCAAACGATCGCGGCTACCTGCTCCGTCGTTCGTGGCAGCACGACCGCTGTCGGCGCCGCCGTGTCTACCGCGCCGTCGACCGAGCCGTCGTATTCGTAGACGAGCAGGTCGACCGGCCGGTGCTTGACGCCACCCACGCCGACGATCCGTTCGAGGGCATCGAGAAGTACTTGCCTGTCCATCGCGATCTCGTCCCATATCATTCCGAAACACTGGTTTCAGGAGCGCAGTATCAGCGCGGGGCGCCGCCCGCGCAAGCAACGACGCTCACCAGGGATCGGCTACGGCAAGCGACGAGCGACCCGCGCCACGCCATTTGCCTCCGGACTCAGCCAGCATGGCCTGGTCTCCGCGCTGTCCCGGACGTTAAAGGCGACGGCCCCCGGCAATACCAGGGGCCGATCGCGCATCTTGTGGAGATGGGGGGAATCGAACCCCCGTCCAGAACCATCTATCGGACATCTACTACACGTTTAGTCGGTGTTTTATGTGCCGACCACCACCCCCGCCGACAGGGTTGGTGTCCGGTAAGTTGGAATGCCTTTGACGATCGCGCTCCAACGAACTTGACCGCCGCACTTCGTCTTGGTTACGCCCACGATCCGATCCGACGAAGCGAGAGCCGGGTGGACGCACTACCTAGAGGTCTTTGACTTAGGCAGCGAGAGCGAGCTGTGGTTTGTTCGCAGCTACATTGTTGCCCGTTTTAACGAGGCCTCGGGCACCTCGACGTGCAATGGCCTGATATCCGACCCTGTCGAAACCGGACATCCCCATCTGTTGCCGCTTTCGCGACACCCCAAGTATACCATTTGGAGGGCAGATGAGGAACACGACGGCTATTGTTGGCGGCGTTCCTTCATCGCAACTTCGATCGACCGCCTGGCATCCCGCTCGGCGAGCGATTGCCGCTTGTCGTCGAGCTTCTTGCCGCGCGCGATCCCTACTTCAACCTTCGCCCGTCCGCGCCGCAGACGCACCCGAACCGGCACCAGGGTCAGGCCCTTGCGCTCTGTTGCCTCGCGCAGGTCTTCGATCTGCCTCCGATGCACGAGCAGCTTGCGGGGACGGGCCGGGTCCGGATCGACGAACCCACTTTGTCCATGCTTGTAGGGCGACACGTTGGCCCCGATCAGCCAGACTTCACCATTGTCGACCCGGACATAGGACTCACCAATGGTGATCTTGCCTTCCCGGATCGACTTGATCTCGGAGCCGGTCAGCACGATTCCCGCCTCGATCGTGTCGTCGATGAAGTAATCGTGATACGCACGGCGGTTCTGGGTGATCACGCGGTCACCGTCCGCCGAGGCGGGACTCGCTCCCGTTTTCCTGATAGCCATCTGGAGACTATAGGAGAGCGCGACAACGGGCGTCAACGCGCTCGTTATCTCCCCGTTCCGGCGAGCACCGGTGATGACGGCGGCTGACTCCCTGCATCGCGATCACTCTCGCGGTCACCGTCCTCACAACCGCGCAGTGGAGCCGATGTAGAATCTCGCCATGGATGTACCCGACGAAAATCCCTACGAACGTATCGCGGAGCTGTACGATCTCGAACACGCCAGCTTCCGGACCGATATCGACCTGCTGCTCAGCTTCGCCGATATCGTCGGTGATCCAATCCTGGAGATGGGCTGCGGCTCGGGCCGCATCGCGGTTCCGCTCGCCCGGGCCGGCTTCGACGTCACCGGCATCGATCGCTCGCCCGCCATGCTCAGCCGCGCCAGATCCGCTGTCCGCGACGCAGACGTCAGTGAGCGTGTGACCCTCGTCGAACTGGACATGGCGGAAGCGCAGGAGGCGCCCGGCGGGCCATTCGGCCTGGTCATCTTTTCCCTCAACGCCCTGATGCACCTGACTACCGCCGCACATCAGCTCGCTGCACTCAAGGCGGCATTTGCCGCGCTCGACCCGAAGGGCCAGCTCATTGTCGACACCATGAACCCCACACCATTGAACCTTACACAACTCGAAGCCGGACAGGTGCTCGAGGGATCCTGGCGCCGTCCCGACGGGTCTACCGTCGACAAGTGGTCGCATCGAGAGGTCAGCCCCGCGACCCAGCTCATCGAGACGATCCTTTGGTACGAACATATCTCCCACGATGGCCGCACCAAGCGCACCCGAACGCAATTCCCCCAACGCTATGTTCACGCATCGGAACTGGAACTCATGCTGACGCTTGCCGGTTTCTCCGAGACTCGCCTCTACGGAAGCTATGACCTCGACCCGTACGAAGATGACTCGGAACGGTTGTTCGTGACGTCCGAGGCCACTCCCTCGGCGTCGTGAACTCGACTAAACTGAAGGACATGGGCTGGCTCCACCGTGTGCCACGACGCGGGGCACACGCGAACCAACGGCATCACGCTTCCGTCCTTTCTGAAAGGTTTCCTGCCTGTGCACGTGCTCAATTATCTTTCGTTCGGTCTGACCGCAATCGGCGTCGTCATGGCTGCCGCCGCCTGGGT
>CADCWJ010000297.1 GCA_902806365.1 uncultured Thermomicrobiales bacterium | reverse complement strand
GGTGATACGATCAGGTATCGCGCCACGGCCCAGCCGGACCCGCGATGCGAGATGATCCGGTACCAGTTGTCGGTGGCCCGCCGGTCCGGGCCGTCGATCACGGCGGCAGTGGCGCCGTTCTCGATCGTGCCCACGATCTCCCCCTCCGGGCTGAACCGGAAGTTGAGTGAAGAGCCGTCGTCCGTCTGGACGCGGACCAGGTCACCGACCGCGATCCCGGCCGGGTTGCCGGTGTCGAGGGAACCGGAATCGAGCGTCGCCGCGACAAGCTCGCGGAGCTCAGGCAGGTCGTTCCAGAGCCGGTCACCGGGGCAGGTCTCGGCGTTGACGTCGCGATGCGACGAGATGACTGGAAGGTTCGGCACCTCCTGCAAGGCGGCCGATCCCCGCGGATCGAGCGCGCGAGCAACGAAGGCGGTGATCGCGACCAGCCCCGCCTTGGCGGCGTCGGTGACGTCCTCGGTGTCGAATTTCCCAATGGTCGCGATTCCGGAGCTGCCGATCGCGAACTGGTAGGCATGCCCGCCGATCACGTTCTGGCCGCCGAAGCGTCCCTGGTAGATCCGTCCATTGTGATCGACGAGGTGGTTGTAGCCGATATCCCCCCAGCCCTGGGAAACGGCGTGGTGGTAGTAGATCGCGCGGATCGCCCCGGCGACATCGAGCGGGCGATTCGCGGTGGCGGTGTGATGGATGATGATGTGGGTGACAGTCCGGTATTCCGGCGGCCAGATCTCGCCGAAGGTGTCGAAACGCCAACGTTCGTCAGCTCCCCAGTCGGCACGGGTCACGACCTCGGGCGGGGCGAACGGATCGGTACTCGTCGTCGTCAGCTCGCCGCTCGCGCTGATGTCGTCGTCCCAGGAACCATCCGAGGGATCGATGTAGACGAAGCGGAGCCCCGCAACCTCGCCGGGCGCACCCGCGTTGTCGACCGTGCGATAGCGTACGTACCTGACCGCACCGGTGAACGCCAGCGGGGTAAAGAGACGACCGTCGCGAGTCGGTTGCCCGCCGTCGTCGGTCTGTGCGGCGAGCGATATCGTGTCGCTCCAGGTGATCCCGTCGGCACTGAGCTGGAGCTCGACGATCGGCCAGGTGCCGACCCCGCCCTCCCACGAGGCTCCCAGCGCGAAGAAGTCGTAATCGGCTCCGAACGTCACCCATTCCCCGGTTGAGGCGGCGGCGAATACCCCGGCCTGCTGATCCGGGGTCCATTCGCGCGCACGGGTGCCACCCACCTCCTGACCTACGGCCCGTTCCGCGCCCGGCGGAACGACGGCGATCCCGGCCGTGGCAAGGACCGCGAGGCCGGCGCTGGCCTTGAGCACGACCCGCCGGTTCAGTGATCGCGTTGTGGAATCGGGTTCGCGAAGGCCGCGCTTCGCGTCATCATGATGATGGTCCTCATGTGCCATGGTGCCAGTTCCCCCTCACCCCGCGTGGCGGGGACGGCACTCGGCTCGGAGACGCACTGGGCGCCTCACGAGCCCGATCGAGCGGTGGACGTCGAGCGAAAGGTCCCACGCTCGTCTCACAACGCGCCCGGTGCCTGATCTGTCACAAAACCATGCGGCACGCCCCCAGCCGGGCGCCAGTCACGGCATTTCGGTGACCCCTTGGAACTGCGTGATGAGTTTACGCCACCGCCGTAGCGGCCGTACACGCGCATCACCCACCCGGAAGGTCCGGATGGGTGATGCTTGTCCAACACTGCGTTCCGGGAAGTGAGAGGAACGGGCAACGGAAATCCGGAAGGCGGCTCCTACTCCTCGGCGTCGTCACTCGGCTGGACGGCCTGGCCCTTCATGTCCGGGCTTACCTGGTACACGTTCCCCCGGCCCTTGAACTTGGTGACGAACGGGCGGTTATAGATTTCCACACCGTTCGCGTCCTTGACCACCCGCGTGAATCCCGCTTCCAGACCATCGAGGGGGTATTCAGTCTGTTGGATCGTGCCGGGTGGAAGCCCCTCGTTGACGATCTCCAGATCTTCATTGTCGGTGATCGGGTCGCTCTGCCATTGGTCGACGATTTCGACGGTGCGCCCAAGGTTCTCGCCGTAGATGTTGACGATCACGTGTGGATACTCGGTCCACGCCTCCACCAGCAGCCAGCCCGAGGTCGCATTCTCGAACTTGAGGTCACCCCATTCTTCCGGGGTGGAGCCATATTGCAGGATCGAGGCATCGAATCCCGGCCCCCAGCCCTCAGCCTCGTAGCCCTTGATGCGATACGTGTGCGGGTTCCAGTCGGTGATTGGCATGCCGCTCAGCAGCGCGGCGCGGAATACGGTCGTCGAGACCTGGCAGATGCCACCGCCAATATCCTTGCCGGAGCGCTCGGCGACCACGACGCTCGACTCGACGTAGCCCTTGTCGGCGGTGATCTCGCCGATCGCCCCATTGAAGGAAAACTCTTCGCCGGGCCGCACGAGCGTGCCGTTGAGCAAGCCAACCCCGACGCCGACATTGATGTCGCGCTCCGCCGAGCCGCCCGCGTAGTTGGAGTCTCCCCGACCTAGGCGGGTGTTGATCTTGAGCGCGGCAAGGTTGTCCGAGTCGACCTCCGGCCGAGTCTCGATGACGGGGATGTCGACGTTGCCGTGCCCGTTGAGGAAGGAGTCCGAGACCGCCGCCGCGAACTCGGGTGCCTTCAGGTTGATTCCGGTGAGGCTCGGTTCGATCGCGATCAGCCCTTGATCGTTGCTCCAGGCCACCTGGGCGTTGACCGGCCCACGATCCACCTCCGGTGTGAACCGGTCGCGGAGTGCAACGGCGAGCGCCTCCTGGTTAAACGACATCCTGGCGATCGGCGCGTCGTCTTCCAGCACGGTCTCGACGGTCAGGAACTGGACGAGCGTCTCGGCCTCGACGAACCAGGATGTCGATTCGAACGTGACCCGGACTGGGCTGCTGACGGTGTCTTGCACGTCGCTTCGAACTTGCTCCAGATCCGCCGCATAGATCACCGGCCGGTCGATCACGGTGGGCAGTTCGAGACTCGCCGGCGCCAGCGAGGTAAGCGCACTCAGGATTGCCGATTTCGTCGCGGTACGGTCGACCACGATCCCGGTCGATTCCGGAACGATCGTCGCCTGGGTACCCGTCAACTGAACCTTGGCATCGACCGCCGGTGTCCCGATCTCGCGGTCGACCTTGTCGAACCAGGTATTGAGTACCTGCTCGTCGACCACTGAGCGCAGGGCGACGAACTGGTCCTCCTGGAGGCTGTCGACGGTAAACGCGAGCCGCGAGCGTGCGTCGTCACTGCGCCCGAGGGCCCGAGCCTCGGCGAGGGAACGTTCCAGCTCGATCGTCACGCCCATCTCGGCGAGCGTCGGCGTCCAGGTCTGCCCAGCGTAGGAAAAGGCGACGGTACCCTGTTCGAGGCCGGCGGCCCGTTCGGCCAGGCGGTCCTGCGCTTCGCTGGTCGTCAGCCCGCCGACCGGAACATCGCCCACCGTGACCGCAGGATAAATCCGCTCGCTGTAGAACGCGCGGAACGCGAAAAGTCCGATCGTCAAGACCAGCAACAGGAGGGCCAGGCCGGTGATCGCACGGGGCAGCAGCCGCGTGAGATGGCGATTCAGCACCGGTGAAGGAGCGTACGTAACAATTCGCCTGCTCGTATCCGTCAGGCGGGGTCGCTCATCAGCATCACCGGAGTGGACATCATCGGGAAGGAGGGTGCGCCCGACACGGTTGGCGACGCCGTCATACAGGGCGCGGAGCTGGTCGAATGGGCGGTCACCGGGTTCAGGCGCGATTCGTCCTGATGGCGGCGTCAATGATCGCTGCGTCATACGGTTTGTGCTCTCGTCCCCTTCACCGGCACGCGAATGGATTCGCCCCGGCCCCCAAGCAAATCGTGACGGAACTGCAAGGATACGTCCCCTCCAGCTCTCGTTCCAACGAATTCCTGTGCACCGCCCCTGCACACTTCTGGCCGCGGTTCACGCTCCAATGTCGCTGGCAGGGTTTCCAACCAGTCACGGTCGTGAAGGGCGGTTGGCTCCCACCGGCCATATCCCCACGCACATCCTCCCGACTATATCAGGTTTTCTCGCGAAGGTGGTACGGACGTCCGCGCCGACCGTTCAGCGGCAGGCGACCGTTGTGTCGGGGAGGCACTCCGGGTGGCCCGATCCCGCGCGCTGACGCGTGGTCCTTCCGGCGGGACAAGGACGAATCAGGACACAGATTCGTGATAAAGCGGTCGAACTTTCACTGCACCTCACCTCTATCCTGAAGTTGTCGTAGCGATCGGTTCGGGATCCCCCCGGCTTCAGCCAGCCGCCCATATGCCTCGCACGCGACCCTAACCTCCTTTCCCCTCCCCTCTGGAGGCCGCCGGGTCCAGCCAAGACTCCCGGCGGCCTCTCCTCCTCTCCGGCGCATGCCGCACCGCTTATGGCTGGCTCCTGATGATCCCCGGTGCGACCGGCACGATCGGCACATCACGCGAGCCCACGATCCGGGGCGGCTCGTCCTGATCGGGCTGTGGCGGCAATCGCCCGGCGATCGCCAGGCGCTCTGCCAGACGCAGGCGTTGCAGCGCGGGTTTTGGTTGCTCCCAGAGGTCGACGTGGATCCCATTGGCGTTCAGCGAGACTCGCGCATGAGTCTGCACGAACCTTGACGTGAATACGGGCGGGCCACCGAGGTGAGCGCTGACCGGTCGCAACTGCCGCAGCCAGCATCCCGTATTGACGATCACGGTGTCCGCCCCGTGCCCGCCGGTAAGGCCGGAGAGTGCTGGCGCGTGCGTGTGACCGGAAATGAAGATGCCGATCGTGCGCCCGGGCAGCGCCTCCCGCATCGGCGGGGATTCGTCCGACCCGAGCAGGCGTTCGATCTCGCCAACCGAGGAGCTCAGCCCGAAAATGTGTTCGGGCTCGCCGGGGAGCCGGGCGGTGAACGCCGACACCATCTGCTGAGAAGCTCGGCGCGTGGCGAAGAAAAAGAGCACGAACACGGAGACGAGCAACAGCAGGTCCCAGGCGGTCTCGGCGAACAGGGTTTGTCCCACGGATAACGCCTCGGGAGTGTCCCAGAACGAGACGCGGCGTGACGCGTCGCCGGTGGCCGCCAGTCCAAAGACGACAATCCGGAACGCCACGTATCCAACCAGCAGGGGCAGCAGCAGCCGGGTCGTTATCCGTGCCAGCAGATCGTAGAAGATGCGGCCCGAGATCCAGTCCAGCACAGTGACCAGGGGATACACGCGGCCGATGTCACTCAGGTCGAACCGCCGGCTGAGCCGCCCCGCGGGCGCCATCCGCCGCGTCACGTCGGTGACGATATGGTCGCCGAGGGGTGTGTCGAGCGGGTCGCCGTAATCGGTGATGACGTTCGCGGGATCGAACTGATTGCCGTGCTCGCAATAGATGATTCGGTCGGGAGCGCCCCTGAACCGAACGGCGTAGGAGAGGGCGAGTTCGGTCACCAGGCCTTCGTCGGAGAGCGTCCGCTGGATCTCGGGGTTCCACCACAGTTCGGCATCATGGTTGCCCGGCATGCAGATCACACGATGGCCATCGCCAGAGGCGAAGTGCCGGAGCGTCGCGAAAACATCGCGATACTCCGGCCGTGAGATGGTCATCGCGGCGCGGTTCATCCCTTGGGGCACGGTACCGATCTGGAGGAAGTCGAAGAAGTCGCCCGCCAGTACCAACTCGACCGGCCCGGCTCGAGCGGCCAGTCCATCGAAGAGCGCCGCGAGATGTTCCGGCGACTCGAAGATGTCGCTGCCCGGATCGCCACCGATGTGCGTATCCGAGAGAAAGACGATCAGGACGTCATCGTCGAGCACCCGGACGCCCTGGGGCAGGGGCGTGCGATGCGCTGGGTGTGCTGGCATGGTACGTCTCAGCCTTTGGCCCGGGCATTCTGGAGCGAATGCAGGCGCTCCACGAGCCGCCGGGCGCCCCGGCCATACAGGCTCCAGAGCTGACGTGCGAAAAAGGCGTCAAATTGGACGATTGCCATCACGGCCGCGGCAAACGACGGAGCGTCGGCACGGAACGTGAGGAGTTGCCGCAGGAAGCCGACCGGATGCAGGCGGAGGATGCCAGTAGCGACCAACTCGGCGTCTCGCTCGGCGTTGGGTGCGACGTGCCCGCGCAGAATCCGGATGGGCAGCGTCGTGGTGTCACGCCAGATCCACCAGGCGGGACGCGCGCCGATCGTCTTGGCACCGGCCAGGGTAAGCGGATGTCCCACCCCATCGAGGAAGAAGAGCCGGTACCGCATTGCCTTCCGCTGGACATCCGGGCCATCGACGAACAAGTCGAACGTTCCCGCCCCGATCGGCAACTCCCTGCCGCCAAGGGCGTCGCAGGTGACCCACCCTTCGATGCGCGCGCCCTCGACCGAATCCGCGGCGAACGAGCGCTCGCTCTCGATTCTGATGCCGAGACGAACGGTCAGGCGTGTCCCGCTCCGTTTGCCGGCGCGGACAGCCCGCCGCGGATCCGAATCTCCAAACGAGATAAACCCTGTCATCTCCTCGACGAAACGAATACTGACCCGCTCGGCAGATCGCCCGATCGCATGCTGCGTCATCGGGTCGCTTCCCTGCCCGGCTCGATGATTCGCCCAGCGAACCGGTCGGCGAGCGCGGCGATGGTTAGGCTCGGGTTCGCCCCGACGGGCCCGGGCATGACCGAGCCGTCGGCGATGAAAAGTCCCGGATATCCGAAGACCGCACCGTTTGCGTCCACGACCCCTTCCCCGGCGTTGCGGCCCATCGGGCATCCACCCAGTGGATGGACGGTGATCAGCCGGTTGAGGTACCACAACGGATCATCCACGTAGCGGGCGCCCAGCGCATGCGCGAAGTCCCGGGAGACGCGGCGGGCCCGATCGAAGTACGGGCCCGACTTCCGCCGCTTCCAGTCGATCGCGAGCCGGCCGGCACGCAACGTCATGTTGCCGTTCGGGATGTCGCGGCCCATGCCGAGCATCGGCAGCACCCCGGCCGACAGGCCGGTAGAGCCGAACACATCGGACAGCTGCGAGCCGAGGTTGGGGTCGGGTCCCTTCCCGATCCAGTCCCACACGAAGCGCCGCCGGATGAGCCGCAGGATCGGCCTGGGCATCTCCGGGAGGTGCAGCATCCAGGCGATATGCTGGGGAAAGCCGGCATCCTCGAGGTAGAACCCGCGCCCGGTGCCGCCATCGACCGCATCGTCGACCCGGACTGCGCTGGTGATGACCGGGCCATGGCCGGGATCGATCACCCGGGGCGTTCGCTTGCCAGCGATGTTCTCGGTCGCCTTCAGGGCAAACGTCAGCAGATCGCCATTCCCGCAGAAGCGGGTGCCCAGCCGCTTGCTGATCCGTGGAAAGGCGCTTCGATTCCGGAGCAGCAGATGGGTCGAGCCGATCGCCCCGGCGGCCAGGATGAGTCGGTCGCATGTCACCGCCCGGAGCCGCGCATCTCGCCCGGCAGCCTCGCTTTCGACCGGGTGGTCCCGATAGCGGACCGCGTATCCCCCAGCGTCCCGTCGCGGCTCCAGGGCGATTACCTCGCAGCCGGTCCTCAGCTCCGCGCCGTACCGTTGGGCGGTGGAGAGATAATTGAAATCCAGTGTGTTCTTGCTTCCGTAGTTGCAGCCGAAGTCACATTCGCCGCAGAGCCGGCATGTCTGGCGCGTTCGCCCGTGGAGATTGGGTGGCTCGCCGCGGATTGGCTCGCCCGGCACCGGGGAATCACCGTCGTTGGCGAAGGTGATCGCGAGCGGAGGCAGGAACGGCTCCATCCCCAGCGCCCGGGCGGCGTCGGCGAAGGCTCGCGTCTTTGACGTCGAGCGGTAGGGTTCATGGTCGGTGGGGTAACGCTGGGGCCGCAGCACCTGCTCGACCGCGTCGTAATGGGGATCCAGCTCCGCCCGGGTGATCGGCCAGTGCTCGTAGCCGCCGTGCTCGAGGTCCTCGCTCACGAACCACTTCTCGTCCTTGCGGAGCAGGACATTGGCGTAGATCAGGGAACCTCCGCCGAGGCCGCTCGCGACCAGAGCGTGAATACGATGGAACGACCAGAAGTCGTAGAGCCCATAGCGTCCCTCGTGCGGAAGCCAGAAATTGTCACGCATGCCGTGCGGGCTGCGCGGAAACGAGCCGGGCGGATAGGCCTTGCCGCGCTCCAGCAGGCAGACGCGCTGGCCCGCCGCGGCGAGACGACAGGCCATTACCGAGCCGCCGAATCCACTGCCGACGATCACCGCGTCGAAATGCGTCTCGTCCGTCATGGTCCCCCTCGCGTCGTGATCGCAAGTGCGCTGGCCGCATGAGCCGCGGTTCGATCAGCGGCGTTCACCTCGAAAATGGTCAGCCCGGCCAACGCAAACGCGGGCAAGCTCATGATGACCGGTGGCGAGAGTGCGCCATCCGCGAATGTAAGCACGAGGAGAAAGCCGCCGACGCCAAAGCGCGCGATCATCGCAGGCTTCCGGAGCGACAGCGGAGAAAGGGACTGCACCGCCGTGATCGCCAGCAGCGACAGCCCAATACCACCACAGACGGCGACCAGGGGGCCGCGTTCCATCCTCGTGGCCGTCGCTTCCCCGATCGCCAACTCGATCCCGACCGCCGTGACCGCGAGCGCGATGTAGAGAACGAGGTGTCCGTAAACCCAGATGAAGCCAACAAGCAGGCTCCGGATGCCGCTCGTGAAGGCACGCTCGATCTCCGATTCATCGAGGACACGGTCGAAGTAGAGCCACCACAGGCAACCGATCACGCAGAACCCCAGGGTCGCGACGATGACCGAGCTCGGGGCCCATTCGCTGGCGCGGACGCCCACACCGGCCACGACGATCGACTCCCCGAGCACGACGATCGTGAACAGCCCGAAGCGCTCCGGCAGGTGTGACGCCTGCACCGGTCCTTTCCCCAGCGCGAGGACCTGGGACACGAGCGGGGTGGCGAACTCGACCAGAAGCCCCAGCCCCCAGATCCAGAAGCGCATTGGCTCGGGCGTCAGCAGGGAAACGGTCCAGATCAGTGCGCCGGCCGAAAAGCCGGCGATGTGCCACCCGACCGTCGTGCGCATTTCCGGCGAGCTGTGCCACGCCCAAACGTAGAGACCCACGAGAAGCGCCCGCAGCGCGACGTAGACCACCGCAAATTCGGTTGAGCCGCTTCCCATGGCGTTGGGGACCGTCACCGCCAGCGCCGCCGAGAGCAGCATGGCCGTCAGCACCGCGATCCGGAAGCGGGGACTGTCGATGTCGAACACGTCCGCGTAATAGGAGTAGTTGCTCCAGACCAGCCAGACCGGAAGAAAGAGGAAGACGAACTGAAAGAAGCCGGCGATCGTCAGGTGATCGTGCAGGTAGTGGGCGAGCTCGGCGATCGCCAGCACGAACACCAGATCAAAGAAGAGCTCCAGCCAGGTGACGTGTCGTGGTTCTCCCCTGGATGCGTACACAATCGGCCGCTGAGCCATGGATCGCCCCCCGCCAATGGCGCC
>CADCWJ010000296.1 GCA_902806365.1 uncultured Thermomicrobiales bacterium | reverse complement strand
GGGAAGACAAAGCCATACTGATCACCGGAGGTGAGCTCGGTCGCCTTGGCGACAAGGTCATCCCAGGTCGCGGGGGCGTCCGGTACCAGATCGGTGTTGCGCATCAGCGCCAGAGCTTCCGAGAAGAGCGGCACGCCGTAGAGCTGACCGTCTACCGACACCGCCGCGATCGACGGCGCCGAAAGTTCGCCTGAACCGGCGATCGTCTCTGGCGTCCAGCTCTGGGCGATCTGCTGCACCGCGAACTCGCCGAGCCAGTCATGGGCGATCGGGCCGAAGACGTCCGGTCCGTCCCCGGCGGGTGAGGCCTGGGCCATTCTCGCCTTGAAATCGGCGTCGGGGACGGTCACGAGCTCGACCGGGGTGCCGACGGCGGCGGTGTAGGCCGCGGTCACGGCACTCAGGGCGTCCCACTCGTTCGGGCTGGAGTCCGGAGAAGAGCGCGTCCAGAAGAGCAGGTTCTCGACCTGAGGCCCTTGCGGAACGAAGGCTTCGGGGGTGGCCTGGGCACTGGCCGAGGCCGCGGAGACCGCGCCGGCAATGGCTGAAACGGAAAGACCGGCTGCGGTTGCGACCCTGACCGCCTGCCGACGTGACAAGCGGCCGGCGAGAATGTCGGCGACCAGTGAATCCACTGTACTGCCTCGTACCATGATCTGACTCCTTCGGGGGATCGGACAAGCGGATGACGCATTGAGAACGATCAGGCATGGATTACGATACGCATCGCTCCACGTTCCTGATCCGCTTCCTCAAGCCGGATGACCAGCGTCGAATCAAACGAATGCTGTGAACCAGCGTAGTGTAGGTTAAGCGGCATCGGAGTGGCAACGGGTTTCAGACAGGATTCATGCGATCATGCACCACAGGCGTCTAGGGACTTCGCCCACGGTCCATCCCACGGCTTCCTGGATCCGGTCGTTCACGTTGGTCGTTCTCTTGATCGTCCTTGCCGGGGGTCAACCGTTCGCTCTCTCCAACGCAATGGCCAACGGCGCAAGGGCGGTGATCACCCCGCCGGAACAACCGGCGACTGGACCGGGGGGGCGGGATTACCGGTTCGACGATGTGACCGCCGTGCGGGTCGGTGACGCGCCGGCGGGCGCCTGGGTGTTCAGCCCCAACGGTACGAGCGAGGAGGAACGACAGGACTTGCCGGTGGTCGTCTTCCTCCATGGATTCGGCGCCACCGATCCTGCGTTGTACCGGGAGTGGATGGACCATATCGCCCGGCGCGGATCGATGGTGATCTTTCCCGATTACCAGGTGCCGGGATTCTTCGGGGGTGGTCAGGAAGCGTATCTCGCCAACACGTTCGCCGGTATCGAGCAAGCGTTCGCCCATCTTGGCTCGATTCCCGACCGGGCACACGTCGTGGGCCATTCGCTGGGGGCGGTTCTGACAGCGGCCTATGGCGCGCTGGCACCCGCCGCCGACCTGCCTCCGGCGGCGACCTTGACCATGGTCACGCCGGGAGGATGCCGGACATGCGGCAACTTCGGCTCGTTCGGCGTGCCGCTGCCACTCGATCTCCAGATTCCGGCCGGGACGCTGGTGCGGACCGTCGTTGGCGGCGACGACGACTTTGTGGGCGACGCGGACGCCCGGGCGATCCAGGGGATGCTGTCCGATATTCCGCCGGACCGCAAGGTCTTCGAATCGATTACGAGCGACAATCATGGATCGCCACCGCTGGTCGCGGATCACCTCTTCCCGCAGACCAGCGGGACCGGAGAGTCGACTGACGCGCTTGACTGGTATGGCTTGTGGCGGCCGTTCGATGCGTTGATGAGCTGCGCCGATCGGCAGCGGGACTGCGAGCTCGCGCTCGGCGACGGCGATGACCGCCGATTCATGGGGACCTGGAGCGACGGGACACCCGTTCGCCCGCCCGTGGCGGTGACGTGAAAGCGATGATCCGGCGGGCACGGATGCCGCCCGGCGTCTCTTCTCACCAAGAGGGGAACTGGTTGCGACCGGATGACCCGTCAGGTGACAGAGCGGTGCCTCCGGGCGCCCGGGATCTTGCCGATCGTTTCAGCCGGGCGTTCGCCGACGACGGCAGCGATCGAGTCGCCCCTGAACGAACGTTCCGCTTCCTGGTGTTCGGACTGTTCGTCGTCTACATGGCGATCGCGATCGGGTTCTATCTCTGGCGCGGGGTGTTCTTCAAGCCCGACCAGTGGGCGCTGCTCCTGCTGCTGGGGGCGGTGCTGCTGGGCCGGGCCGGTTCCTTCCTGCGGGACTGGATCCCGTTCGTGCTCCTCATCTTCGGGTACGAGGTACTTCGGGGCATCGCGGGCAGCCTCGTGGTCGGCGGCAGGGAGGTACGGGACGTCGAACGGACGGACATGCCGGCGGTCCATCTCGAAGGGCTGATGCGCTTTGACCGCTCACTGTTCGCCGGGCGCGAGCCGCTCGGGGCGCTCCAGCGGTGGCTGTACGATAAGGGCACCGTGCATTGGTATGACTACTTCGCGACCATCGTCTACTCGTTGCACTTCGTGTTGCCGCTCATCCTGGCGTTCCTGTTCTGGACGACCCGCAAGGAACGGTTCTGGCTGTTTACGTTGACGTTCTGCTTCATGACATACGCCGCGTTTGCGTTCTTCCTGTTCTATCCGGCGGCGCCACCGTGGCTCGCCCAGATCTGGGGACTGATCGACGGCCTGGTGCTCCCCCAGGATCAGGTCGCCGCGGCGGTCACCGGGTCGGGCGAAGGGACCGGAGATGCGCTGACGATCTGGGCGGAGCTGAGCCCACACCCGGTCGCGGCGATGCCGTCGCTCCACGCCAGCTTTCCATGGCTGGTGATGCTGTTCGCAATCCGCTTCTACGGGTGGTGGGGGCTCTTGTTTCTCCCGTACAACGTCGCGGTCTGGTTCGCGGTGATGTACACGGCGAATCACTGGGTCGTCGACATCCTGGCCGGGATCGCGTGGGCGACGGTGTCGTTCGCCGTGGTCGATCTGGGATGGAACGCGCTCATCGCCGGCGATGAGCGGAACATGCCCACTCGAACGTTCCGGAATGTCCCGCGATCGAGCCGGCGAGCGCCGTGAACGACCCGGACGGCGGATGGCGAGCGCTGCCCGTAGCCGCACCGTTCTCGCTCGCTGCCACCTGTGGCCCGGTGTTCTGGGTTGGCCAACGATCGCCCCGCCACGGTTGGGAATCGGATGCCTTGACGTGGGTGGGCTGGGAGAGGGACCGTGCCGTCTGGCGGGTGGGCCGCCAGGGGAATACCGACAGGATCGACATAACAGGAACAGCGGGTCACGGTAGTGACGCAGGGTGGGGGAGGGCCGTTCTCGGCACCGGCATCGCCATGCCGGCGTTCGAAGACCCCGTGATCGCGGGACTGGCCGCGCGCTACTCCGGATTGCACCCGTATTGCGACGGCTCGTTGTTCGACGGGATCGTGACCGCGATCGTGGGACAGAGCATTTCGGTTGCCTCGGCGGCGATGACGCAGGCACGGCTGGCCGCACTCTATGCACCACCGATCGTGCTCAACGGGCGTACGTTTCGCCCATTGCCCACGGCGGAGCACCTGGCGGAGTCGTCGGTGGAGCTGATTCGAACGTCTGGTGTGACGTGGAAGCGGGCCGAGGGAATCAGGAACGCGGCCCGGGAGATGGTCGCCGGCAGGTTGCCGTCGGATGCCTCCGCGCGGGCCATGCCGGAAGAAGCGGTAGCTGCCCTGATGAAGCTGCCACTGATCGGGCGCTGGACCGCGGAATCGACGTTGCTGTGGGGCGTTGGCGCGCCGGACGCGCACCCGACGGGCGATGTCGCCTTGCTGCGCGCCGCGCGGCTGGCATACGACCGGCCGGAGATGACGCTGAAGGAGCTTGACCGGTTGGCCGAGAGGTGGCGCCCAGGGCGGGCACTGGCGGCGCGCCTGTTGTGGACGGGCCTGTTCGGCCCTGCGCCGGAGGGGTGACGTCGGTCCGCTCCGCCACCGGTTCGGCGCATGTGCCAGCGGACACGATCGTGGCGGGCGGGCCTGACATCCAGCGCCACTGGACGGGTACGTTTCGTGTTGGTGCCTGCTTCGTGACATCTGCACCCCCGGATGTCGGGCGCGGTGCGCTTGTCAG
>CADCWJ010000295.1 GCA_902806365.1 uncultured Thermomicrobiales bacterium | reverse complement strand
CCGGCAACCGGGCACGTTGCGCCACCTTGCGAGCCCTTGCCCGGTGGCGCCGCCACTGTGCCATCGGCCCCGAACCCGCTGAGGAGCAGGGCGAGCATCATCAAGAGGGTCAACCACCGGCGCACAAACTGGCATTCCCACGTTCCGTTGTGTTTTGGCGAACTCTGAGCAATCAGGTTCCCTCGAACCGCCTGCAATTATGTCGAACCAGCGATGCCTCGGCCATCCCCCGCGCGGTGCGGGAATGTGCCATCGCGGCACCGAAAAGCCGGATCATCGCGCTGCCGCGCCGGTCCCTCGGCCCGCACCAGAAGGCGACGCAGTGGAGCCATAACCGGACGCCGTCGATGAACCGGATGACGTTCACTACCCGTCCGCAAGCCACGTCGGGCGGACGAAGAGTGTTCGCGGATCAAGGCACCGCGCGTTCTTTCTCTTCCGCAGACCCGGGCGGCGGGCCAGACCCGGTATCGGCACCGTCCGGCTCGTCGGGGTGGCCGTGCCAGAGCTGGCGCATCTCCGGGGAGGTCGCCAGCAGGTCGTCGAGCGGCCCCTGCGCCACGATCCGGCCCCCGGCGAGCACGATCACGTGGTCCGCCCGCCGCAGCGCCGCGTGCCGGTGCGACACCACCAGGCTCGTGATCCCGGGGCGCTCGAACAGCCGGTCCCACAGGATCCGCTCGGTCTCAACATCGAGCGCGCTGGAAAGATCGTCGAACACGTACAACTCCGCCGGACGGACGAACATCCGCGCCGTCGCCGAGCGCTGCACCTGCCCGCCGGAGAGCTTCACGCCACGCGCCCCGACCAGCGTGTCGAGCCCGTCGTCGAGCGCCCGCAGGTCGTCCTCCATCACCGCCGAGCGCAGCGCGCCCGGCAGGTCGACCTCGTCCTCGCGCAGCCCGAGCAGGATGTTGTCGCGCAGCGATTCGCTGAAAAGTCGCGGCGCCTGCGGCGTGTAGGACGTGCGGGGCGGCACGAAGAACGACTCCGGGTGGGCGACGGGCTCGCCGTTCCAGCGGATCTCCCCGGCATCGTGAGGGATCAGCCCGAGCAGTGCCCGCAGCAACGTCGTCTTCCCGGAGCCGATCTCCCCGACGATCACCGTCATCGTGCCGGGCCGCAGCTCCAGGTCGATCTCGCGCACCCCGCGCCCCGATTCCGGATAGAATGCGGTCAGGCCGCGCACGTCCATCCCCGCGAATGGCTCGTCGCCGGTCCGTGGTGTGGCGGGCAACTCGGGGAACGCACCGCGCAGGTAGACCGGCCCGCTCTCCGCCAGCCGCCCCGGCGGCACGCCCGGCATCAGCTCGCTCATCCGGTTCAGCGAGACCCCCGCCTGCCGGTACTGGTTGAGGTAGAACCCGAACATGCTGACGACGACCGAGAGCCAGCCGAGGTAGGAGACGAACAGTGCGAGGTCCCCGACGCTAAGCTCACCCGAACGGATCGACCGCGCCGAGAGCAGGAGGATGATCCCGGTCCCGATGTTGGCCATGTTCTCCGAGATCGAGCGCAGCAGCTCATCGAGCACGAGATGGTTGAGCGTTGCCTTGCGCCGCACCTCGTTGACCTTCCGGAAGTGCCGGGTCACGCGCTCCTCGGCCCCGGCCACCTTGACCGCCGTGACCGCCCCGAAGATCTCGCCGAGCAGGCCGGTCACCGCGCCGATCGATTCCTGGTTCGCCCGGCTGTACCGCTCGACGCGCTTTCCGGCGATCCGCGCGATCGCGATCACCGCCACCAGCGGCAGGAACACGCCGATCGTCAGCGTCGCGTCGATGCTGAACAGGAAGCTGATCCCGATCACCAGCACCAGCGCCTGGCCGATCGG
>CADCWJ010000294.1 GCA_902806365.1 uncultured Thermomicrobiales bacterium | reverse complement strand
TTTCAGTTCCCCGCGTTCGCTTCCGGGCGGCTATGAATTCACCGCCGGATGACTGGGAGTGACCCCAGCCGAGTTTCCTCATTCGGACATCTCCGGATCAACGCTCGTTTGCCAGCTAACCGGAGCTTATCGCAGGCTACCACGTCCTTCGTCGCCTCTCGATGCCAAGACATCCACCATACACCCTTAAGAGCTTGACCACGTTTATCGATCACCGTCACGGAGGGCAGTTGCCGGTGGTCAGTGGCCGGTCGTCAGTTAAGACAGCCGGTCGCCGAACAGCCAACTCCTGTCCTCCCCGGCGGGCGTGCCGGCGGACGGGTGCGGCGGCGGCCGTTACGCCGCCGACGCGTGTTCGATACCATGGATCGATCGAGGCACGGGCAAAGTTACGCCCGCGCCTCACGCCAAAATAAGGTGCTCGACGACGCCCGTCCCGAACGGCCCTGTTAGGCACCGCTCGCAGACAGAAAGACCAAACCAACCAAATCACCGCCCGCCGGCCCCGGGGAGGGACCGACAAACGGCTTTTCGGACGGGCGTCGCGGAAGGCCTGACTTCCTTACATAAAGCCAGGCCTCGAACCTTCTCTCATTCTTCACTCGTCATTCACTTGTCAAAGAGCGGCCGAAACGACGGCGTCTTGTGAACGCCACCGGTCCGGCAAACGAGCCGCAGTCCTGGCGGACGACAGCTCGTCATGAGGTCCGGGGCCAGGCCCCGTCCCTCGAAGCACCATCATCGGCTTTCGCCGATGATGGCGTTTTGGATCGTGATTAATCGGAAGCGCGTCCGCCGCGGGTCGCCCCGGGCGTTCCCCCTCCACCGTCGGCCGGTTGCCCGGCGGTTCGAAGGAGGGGACGAGTGGCGTGCTGACATTTCACCCGCGGGTCGCCCCGCGGGATGTTCTAAGTTATCCCTTAGAAAGGAGGTGATCCAGCCGCAGGTTCCCCTACGGCTACCTTGTTACGACTTAGTCCCAGTCACCGAACCTGGCGTAGGCACCTCCGTGTCGAGGCGACTTCGGCCATTTCCGGCTCCCATGACTTGACGGGCGGTGTGTACAAGGCTCAGGAACACATTCACCGCGGCGTAGCTGATCCGCGATTACTAGCGATTCCAACTTCACGGAGGCGAGTTGCAGCCTCCGATCTGAACTGGGCGGCGATTTCTGCGATTTCCATGAGCTCGCGCTTTAGGTTCGCTTTGTCCGCCGCATTGTAGCACGTGTG
>CADCWJ010000293.1 GCA_902806365.1 uncultured Thermomicrobiales bacterium | reverse complement strand
GGTCCGCATCCACCCGCCTCCCGTTGGCGCTTGCCAATGCCGCTTACCGATGCCGCTTACAGGAGTGGCACCCACGAATCGAACGTGATGCATTCGTAGGGGAGGCCCCCGAGGCCTCCCGTGGATTGCAGCGACCCGTCCCATGCAGTGGCGATTCCTCGGCACGGTGCAAGATGGACGAAACGGATTCCATGCCGACCGCGGGAGGCCGGCGATCCGGAGCGGAAGCAGACGACGCCGGGCGCAACGTGAAGCTTCGCTTTACCGGGCCGTCACCGATGCCGCTTACAAGGGCGGCCCCTACAAAAGACGCGCCGCACAAGGGCGTCAAAAGCAAGGCGCGGGCTGCCTTCCGCTCGATTCATGAGTGTTGCCGGTCAGACCAGGCCGATCCGGGAGCGGAAGGGTGGTCGGCCGCGCACGCCAAGGTTGATTCGGTAGAGCGATCCGGCGGTCGTGCCTTCCCGATCCCCGCGCTCGCCGCCGCCGGCGGTGGTGACGAAGGCGGTCGTGTAGTCATCCCCGCCGAAGGTAACGCTGGAGACCTTGCGGACCGGGAATGGCACCTTGCCCAGCAACACACCCTCCGGGTCATACCGGTAAAGCGCGTGGCCGTCCCACCGCGCCGACCAGATCGTGCCTTCGGCGTCGACGGCCATGCCGTCGGGCACGCTGCCGTCGTCGGGCGTCTCGATCAGCGTGGCGCGGTTGGTGAGATCGCCGCTCGCGGCGTCGTAATCGAACCGGGAGATGCGGCGATTGTCGGAATCGGTGTGATACATGACGCGGTTGTCCGGGCTGAAGCCGAGCCCATTGGAGAGCCCGACGTCATCAAGGACTTTCGTCAGCGAGCCATCGGGATCGAGCCGGTAAAGGCGGGCGAGGTGAGCGTCGGTCGGCATGGTTCCGCAGAAGACGCGCCCCTCGGGGTCGGCGATCACGTCGTTGAAACGGCCGTCACGCTCTCCGTCGATGTCGCTGACGACCGTCTCGACCGCGCCGGCGTTCCAGCGCACGATCTGCCCGCGCATCCCGAACAGCAGGATCGTGCCATCGGCCTGGAACGTGTAGCCGCCGATCATGGAGTCGTGCTGGTAGGCCAGCTCGTTGGTGCTCGTCGCCGGGGAATACCGGAACAGCCGCCCGCTCGGAATATCGACCCAGTAGAGCGCCCGCTCGTCCTCGTTCCAGAGCGGGCCC
>CADCWJ010000292.1 GCA_902806365.1 uncultured Thermomicrobiales bacterium | reverse complement strand
TTGTCGCACGCCTGCATCATCGCGGCACACGAACGATGCGGTGGCCGCCCCCGCTGCCAGTGCCGCCCGTCACACATTCCGTGGTGACCAACGTATCCAAGGTGTACGTACACTCCCTGTTTCGTCTGCTGGCGAAATGTGGTTGCTAAGGCCCGTTAACATCGCTATTATGGCAGTCAGCAAGGTTCCGATAAGGGAAGCCCGCGCGAAATCGCTAGGCCTTCCCGTGTCGTCATCGCTGGGCTGGCGGTGCCTTTGATTCCACTGCCCCACAGGGGCTTTCCAGGAAAGGAAGATGATTGGCATGACTGTCCCGTCCAAACCACAGGTTCGCACGCTCCGACCGAGTCTCGTCGTTGCCGAAGCGCTGGTCGATCGACATGAGCCATCTCAAATCGTCGATCGGGCTCGCCGCCTCGGATATTCTCGATGCATGACAAAGGCGGTTGTATCGGCCTGTTGCCGGACCAAGGCAGATGCCCCTCGTACAACCTCTCACTATCAGGCTCCAACCGCGACCGAAGCGTCCCCCTCCTGACCGCATCGGGATGAGGCACCATCCCGATCCAGCCGACAACCCGTCGGGAACGTGTCTGGACGCCGAGAACGTGCCACTACGATCCGCCCGGCGGGGTGACTCGCTTTGACCGCCAGCCCAAAACTATGGTAGATTCACTGGCCGTCGAGGTTTTCTGCGGTCACGTTGTGTGGCGCATTCCAATGATGGCGTTGCCGACGTAGTTGCGGGTGTGCCCTCTTTAGTGGCGAGGTCCGGTGATCGACGGACGTGATGCGCCATCGGACAGCGTTCGCTTCGTGCCACACCGTCCATCGTCGCCGATTGCGAAGACAGGGACATCCTGGCCGTCACCTGTACGACTCCCTGGCGGTACGCCGGGATGTGACGATACCTCAATTGATTCAATCCGATTGTTTCGTTTCAGGAGTATGTTGTGCTCAAGATGCGACTTCGCCGTACCGGTGCCAAGAAGCGCCCCAGTTACCGTATCGTCGTTGCCGAGCATACCGCTCCCCGCGACGGCAAGTTCATTGAAATTCTCGGTCATTACAACCCCCTGACCGAGCCGGCGACCGTCAAGGTGAACGAGGAACGCGCCCAGTATTGGCTCAGCGTTGGCGCCCAGCCAAGCGAGACGGTCGCTGGTCTCCTGACCCGCGCCGGAGTGATTTCCGCCAAGCCCGCAAGCGAACCGGTCGCCGCCTCCGCGTCCGAGGCTGTCACGCCAGCGGCCGTGGCGGTCGACGCCGTTTCCTGATTCAGATGCGTGAAGAGAACGAGGTCCTCACCGGCGAACCGGTGCCGGAAGGCTCCGGTCTCGATCCGCTAATGCTTGCCTCGGTGGACCCGGAAGGCAAGGGACCGCGCCAGGAGGCTGGCCAGGCGACGGAATCGCTGCGCGAACTGGTTGTCTTCCTGGTCGAGAATCTGGTGGAAGATCCGGCGCAGGTTGCGGTCGTTGCGGAGCAGCGTGGCTCGCTCGTGCAGATTCGGGTGCGGTTGCCGGAGTCCGAGTTGGGCAAGGTGATCGGCCGGGGTGGCCGGATCGCCAAGGCGATTCGCACCGCGCTGATGATCGCGGGTTCCCGCCACCATTTGCGTGTCAGCCTCGACATCGAAAGCTAGCGTATGGCTGACCATAAGGAGCCGGGGAACGGGGGAGATCCGCCCTCGTCTGGCGACAGTCCTCCCAATCGTGACCCGTTGGCCGCAAAGACTCGCCGTCGCCCGCCCGCGACCCAGCGCAAGACGCCGCGTCCTGCCAGATCCCTTTCCGAAACGCGTGGCCCCGACCCCAGTACCCCGCTTGCCGACGTGTGGCTCACGATCGGGCGGATCGCCGGTACCCATGGTGTGGATGGCCATCTCAAGATGCGGCTCCTGACCGACCATCCCGACCATCTCCTGACGCTGAAACAAGTCTACCTCGGCGAGAGCCGCGACCCGGTGGCATTGCGCGAGGCGCGACTCCAGCCGCCGATCGCCATCATCCGCCTGGAGGGTGTGGAAACCCCCGAAGATGCAAAGGCGCTCGGTGGCCTCCCGGTCCGGATTCCCGCCACCGACGCGAAGCCGCTCGAAGAGGGAGAATATTTCCTCTTTCAGCTCGTCGGGCTCCAGGCGGTGAACGGCGAGGGAGCGCACCTTGGGGCGGTGACCGACCTGATGGAGACCGGCGCACACGATGTGTTTGTGATTACGCCTGAAGGC